>JBMTCD010000025.1:0-25215 GCA_049430545.1 Luteolibacter sp. | reverse complement strand
ACTTGCGCTCCCCATCCTCAATCCCAACTGCGGATTAGAGGTTTATCCACACCAGCCTCCCCCGCCTCCACGCCATTTTGTGTGGAAAGCCCACCGGAAGCGTGAACTGGCGGACCTTGCAAGGGGGCGAAGGCGCGGGTGCCCGAATCCGCCATACGGACGCGTAGCGTCTTCTTCAGCTGAGCCTCAAACTCAGCTCCTCCGAGTTTCCATCTGGCTATTGGAGGATGAGGCCCGGCTGTCTGCGCAATGCGAAAGCGACCGGAGTCATGGCAAGCATGACGCCCGCGGTCCCTGCCGCGAGCAGGAACCACAATTCCTCTGCCCCCAGTTGGGGAACGGTCTGGGCTTGCATCCCCAGTTGCTGGAGTTTTGGAAGCGCCCGTTCGCAGAGGCTGCCCCAAGTCGTCCATACGAGCATGATGCCGCCGAGAACCAGAATCAGGTTTTCCAGCAGCATGTGGCACCAGAGCACCGTGACGGGTGTGCCGAAGCTGCGGAGCAATGCCAGCAGGTAGGCATCCTGACGATACTCGAGCCATGCGATGCTTCCCAGCGTCAACGAGAGGATGATGCAGCACGAAACGACGATCAGGGTTTTGGCCATGAACTGAAAACGCCTGATTCGTTCGAGATTCTCCAGTATCTCCACCGCCGAAACGGTTTTCACCCGGCGGTTTTCCGCCCGGTAATAAGCCCTCATTTCGTCAACATACCTGCGGAGTTCGTTCACGTTGTCCAGGCGGGCCACAATGTGGTGGATGAAGCCTTTCTGCAGTGCGGAGTGCGCCAGTGTCACATCCGCCACCACTGCCTCGTCCATTCCAAGGTCCCTGGTCATCCATTCCGGACTTTGTTTCACTTCCGTGAGCAGGCGCAGGTTGCCGAAGGCGATTTCCTCGCGCGCCTGACACAGTGACGGATCGCGTGTCAGGAGGCGGGTTGTGGGCGGTTGCTCGTGATCCCCAAGCGGAGCCAGTGCTTCGCTGCCGGCGGTCATCGCCATGACGGGAAGGCTGTTTCCCCGGAAAGTGGCGGAGAGCAGGGGTTGTCTCGCATGGACGAGAAAGGCATTCGGAAAGCGCGCTTGCCAGAGGATTTCCTCTTCATAAGTCCGGGTCAACATGGTGGGGGCGGAATCCCCTTGCACGAATTCACTCGAAACCACGGTGAACACTTGGCTTTGGTCCAGTTGGGCGCTCAGCTCACGTTCGATTGCCGAAAACAACCCGAGAACCAGCAGCGAGAGAAAACCCAGCAGGATCGGAATGAAAGCCTTGCTCAAGGGCGAGGCGGGATATTCAAACCAACGTCTTAAGGTGTTCTTCCACAGGTAGAAAGGTATTGAAATCCAGGATTTCATCCGCGATCGGGTCGAGTCTTTTGTCGTGTGTGGCGATCAGGCATATGCTGTCCGGCGGCAGTGATTCACGAACCACGCGGGAGATGACAAAAGTATTCAGGTCATCGAGGCCGGAGGTTGGTTCGTCCAGAAGCAGAATGCCCGGTCTTTTTGCCAGAGCCCTGGCAATGCTCGCGCGCTGTTGCTGGCCACCCGAAAGTCTGGAGGGCTTTTGTTTCGCATAGCGGGACAAGCCGAGCAAATCCAAAAGCCTTGCGGGCTCATCCGGATCGCCGCCGGCCATTTCCACGGCCAGCCTGACGTTTCTCGCCACACTGGCAAGCGGCAGCAGATTCAGCTGCTGGAAGACGAAGCCGATTTCATCGCGCAGAAAGCGCGGGCTTCCGACACGGTGAGGCGACGAAGTGGTGATTTTGCCACGCAGCGGCTTCAACAAGCCGGCGACGAGGCGAAGCAAAGTGCTCTTGCCGCAGCCTGAAAAACCCTTGGCCAGCGTGATGCCGGGGTGCAGCGCCAGATCGAGGTCCTCGAACACGGGTGTGTCCGATCCCGGATAACGGTAGTGGACTTGCTGCAGTTCAATGCGCATCGCCGGGGTCGAGAGCTAGGGTTTGCGGTCCTACTTGGACCACCGTGCTGCCCGGCCATAGATGGCGCGCCACTCCGGGCCAGCCGCCGCTCTCCAGGACCTGAGTGGCGATGAAAGCAATGTCTTTCTTGTAAACCAGGCGGTAGTTTCGGGGGAACTTTCGGTAGATGTGGATCAGTTGCCGCTGGCCGGTTGCCGCTCGGGCATCCTCCACGGAATCGCCCGGGATGGAAAAGATGAAGGTGCGGGTGATTTCAAGTCCGTTGTCCACTTCATCCGTCCGTTTGTAGCGCCCCTCGATGAGCTTGCCGGTCCTGCCGTCCTGAAGCAGCACCATGAGCTGATCTGCGGGAATCTGGGCCATGACCTGGCTGGTGGCGGGCACAATGATTTCCAAGGCCTCATCATCGACGATCGTCGCCAGGTGTTCGCCGGCTTGCACCCAAGGATGGGGATCACCTTCGTCCGTGGAATGTTCGATTTTGCGCCGCAGTTCATCGCTCAGGCGAAGCCGGCCTCTGTTCCCGGCGGTGAGAATCGAGCGGCGTCGCAGTTGTTCGTATTGCTTGCGTTTGCGTTCGAGTTGCAGTTCCCCCTCGCGACGCTCCGCGTGCAGTTTGGAGGCGATCTCATCGGCTTTCACGCTTTCCCGGAGCATGGTGATTTTGGTTTCCATGTCGGTGATGGCAGCCGCGGCCCGGGATTTCATTCGCCCGGGGAGATCGGAGGAATCGGCGGCGGCTTGGAGTTCAGCAAGTTTGATCTCCGCCTCACGGATTTCCAAGAGGGTTCTGAGTCGCAACTCCTCGCTCTCCTGGCGGGATTTCTTCAGTTGGAATTCCAGTTTGAATTCCTCTATTTCGATGGTCTCGCGCTCGATGGCGAGCATGGAGGCATTCACAGAGGCCCATTGCGTTCCCCGCTCGAGGATTTCCCCGTCGCCCTTGAGCAGTTCCAGAGGTCCCTCGGTCTCACACCGGATTTGCTGGTAGAACCGCGGGCGCACACTGCCCTCTTCCATGCCCATCCAAATTCTGGAGACTTCGGGAAGGCTTGACAATGCGGGGATCGGGGTGGTTTCCGCAGCTGCGCTGAGTGCCAACAGCAGTATAAGCCAGAGTGCTGACAGCCGGTGTCTATTTCCAGTAAGTTTCATCCCAGAGCAGCAGTTGCAGGTCGAGTTGCCGGATCCTCCGCGTGGTATCCGTCAGGGATTCCATCACTTGAGCGCGTTCTTCCAAGTCCGCAAGCAGGAGAATGGCTTCCGTGGAAGTGGAGGATTCGATCCGTTTGAGCATTTGCCGCAGCTTCCTTTCCGCCTCAAGCAGTTCGAGATAAGAGTTGCGGGCCTCGAGCAGTCGATTGGCCTCGGACTCGATTCTGAGCCGCAACTGAGAACGCGTGAATTCCAGACGCTCTGTGGCATCCCTCAGGCTCTGGCGGCCCACGGGATCGGAAAAATTGAAGGATCTTGAAGCTCCCGAGAAAAAATACAGGTTGTCGCCGGAAAAGTCGGGTGCGCGCTCCTCACTGGAATACAAGGGCGGCGCGCTGAGGCCGAAGGTCACGGCCGGCCATTGTTGAAACTTGACCCGTTGACGTTGCAGGATCGCCCCTTCGATCTGGATCGCCTGCAAGTTGAGGGCGAGTTTTCCGAAGTTTTCGCCGATGCGCAAGTCGCCGATTCGCTGCGAGTAGCCGATGGGTGGCGGCTCTCCGGTCAGGTTCCAGTTTTCCCCGGGGGTGTTCAGCAGTTGATTGATCCTGAGCTGCTGGATCGAACGCATGCGCCTGATGCTGAGTGATTCCTTCTTGATGGTGGCGATTTCGCGCGGCAGGTCGGCGGCCTGGCCGGGTGCCAGGCTTTCCAGTCGTCCCTCCGCCTCGCGTTGCCTTTCGGCGAGCAGTTGCTGGTCGGTGAAAGCGGAGTGAAGCTCCACGAAGGCCCGTCTTTTGTCGAGTTCATGGGACCACTCGGCGTTTTGCCTCTGTAGCGCGGCGGCATAGAGCCTGGCGTGGAATTCAAACGGATTGGGAATATTGAGGTTGGCCACGATGCGGGCGTCGAGACTGTCGCCGTTGATATTTGTCAGCGCGGAGATGCTGTCGCCCAGGTTGACGAATGCCGCCAGGTTGGGTGCGAGGGAGAGCCATTGATCGCGCTTGAGCCGGCGTGATTGTTCCAGCTGGTTGAATGACTGCCTGAGTGACGGATTGTGTTCCATCATTCTCCGGTAGGCATCATCCCAGCTGATTCTGGTCTCCCGGGTTTTGCCAATATCATCCAGCAGCTCACGGAAATCCTCGCGCTGCAATGCGGCATTGGCCGCAAGGTTTTTTTCAAGCCCCGATTCCACACAGCCGCACGTAACCATGCAGATCAGTGCGTAAAGAATCATCCATGATGCGCCACTTAGGCGCCGCAAAACTTGATAGACAGCGGTGGGCGCGGTGCCCACGGGAGTGGGATCGGCCGGCATCATGTGGCGGCTGCGGGTCAATTGAGTCCGGGAATGAAGAAGGTCCCGGTGACTTCGGCGGCGTCCGGCGTGTCACCATCCGTCGAGCCCGTGTAGGTGCCGTTGTCCCTGCCGGCGAAGTTGAGATTGTAGGATCCGTCGAAGGTCTGGTTGGAACGGCTGATGACCAGTGTGCCACCGTCGGTTCCATTGATGCGCTGCCATGTGTAGTCGATTGCGTCCTGGATCGGGTTGCCGGCCACGCGCAGGAAGCCCTGACCGACCTCAGTCGGGGTCTGGCCTGGAGGATTGAGGGTGGATTCAGGCACGAATTGGATGGTGAAATCGAAATTGGGATCTCCACCGCCGTTGGTGAATTGGACCAAGGTGTTGTTCAAAGAGGCTGGAGCGATGCGGCTTTCGGCGTTCTCAAGATCCGGGTTGTAGTTGTAAGGAACGGGACTGTCGTTGGCCAATTTGACGCTCGTGGGCACCCGGACTGTGTCGTAGCCTGGCTGGGTGCTGCCTGGAATCCGCACGGTCACGGTGCCGGTGTCCACGATATTGCCGTTGAGATTGAAGGAGAGGTCGATTTCGACGCTGTTGATAACGTTGCTATCGGAGTCCGAGTTGAAAAAGTAGGTGAATGAGCCGTTTTGCGCGGCAAAATTGCCGGTGTCATTCAGATCGTTGACCCCTATGCCGTTCAAGGTCAGCAAACCTGAAGTTTCATTGATTGCCAGATAAGTGTAGGAGGCGGTGCTGATCGAGTCGGGGTATCTGGCGTCCGAATTGTCTCCTTGCTGGTTGGGGTAAGTTCTCCGCTGGACACCTCCCAGGGTGTAGAAGAATGTTCCGGTTTCAATTTCGCCGGTTCGCAAGGCTGCGGCCGTTCCGTTGTTGCGAACGAATTCGAACTGAACACTGCTGTCCATCGTCAGCACAATGCTGTCCATGCTTTTGGGCCGCGCGGTTTCCGGCACATCTTCATCAAGTCCGCCACCCCCTCCGCAGCCGGCGATGACGAAAGCGGACAATCCTGCGATGATAAAGCCGAGATGCGGTTTCATGAATATGTTTGCTTATTGGAACGAGCCTGTGCCCGTGAAACTGGAGCTGGTTCTGTCTGATCGCCGGGAGGTCGTCAACCCGAAATCCCGCAGAAAATGGACAAGAAAAATTCCAATCACGGTGACGACAATGCCCCAATCGCCGATGAGGGCGTAGAGTGAGAAGCCGGGCTGGAGCGGGACATCGAGTTCGGCAAGCAGGCTGCCGCGGGTGAAATGACCGCCTGAGGCATCGGTGATGACCTGGGGTTTGCCGGTATCCGGGTGGGCGGTGGAGCCGCTGCTGTCGAGGGCCGCGCTGACGCCTGTGTTCGCGGCGCGCAGCATCGGGCGGCGCAGTTCGATGGCGCGGAAACGGGCGTTGGCGAAATGCTGCGCGGCCGCCGGGCTTTCCTTGAACCAGCCGTCGTTGGTGACGTTGACGATGACCTGCGGCCCGGAGCGCACGAAAAGACGGACGAGGCGGCCGAGCGTGTCTTCGAAACAAATCGTCGGAATCGCGGAGATTGTCTCGCCGGACGCGGTGGCGAGCGGGAGCGGCTCGGTCGATTCACCGGGAGTGAACGAGCCGCCGTATTCGATGCCGGCCTGTTGTTCGTAGAGTTTCTTGAGCAAGGGGATGGTGTCCACGAACGGAATGGTTTCGCCGAAGATGACGAGGTGGCGCTTGCGGTAGGTTTGCAGGGCGTCATCCGGGTCCATCGCTGCGAGCGAGTTCCATGCGCGGCCATTTTCCATGACCATCAACTCGTCTTCGCCATGCTCCACGGCTTCCAGCTCGACGGCTCCGTGGATGAGTGTGAACGGCCCGGCCTCGCGGACCCGGGCGATGGTTTCCAGGTTTTCACGCCAGGTCCCCCAGGTGCCGTCGGCGGTGCGGAGGAAGCGCCCCGTCAGTGCGGATTCCGGCCAGATCACCCAGTCCGGCCAACTCAGGGAGATCTCGCCCTCGTCGTTCCTGCCGGCGGCTTCCCGCAGGCGTGCCGCATCGTTGTCCGTCAGGGCGTCGAGTGCCTGGAGCGTTTCCTCCTCGTAGGCCATGTGGACCTTTTCCGCCTCCCACAGCACGCGCGCGGCATCCTGCGGGATGTTGATTTGGACCAGCAGGGCCTTGAGGCGGACCGCTTCCCTGCGGCTCTCGCTGGCGATGCGGATGACACCATAGCAAATCACCATCACCACGAGCGCCGCCGCGATCAGGAAATCGTGGCGCGGGCGGCGGATGCCATCGCGGGCGCTGAGCGCCACCCGTTTTCCGGCTTGCAACAGCACGGCCTGGAAAAACACCAGCAGCAGCGAGAGACCGGACACACCCAGCAGGTCGGCGGCTTGGGCCAGGGCGAGCGTTTCATGAAACGCGACGCCCAGCGGATTCCAGCCGAAACCGGTGAACAACCAACCCCGCAGCCACTCGAGGCCGGCCCAGACCGCGCCGAGACAGAACGCGTGCCGCAGGCTGAGCGCGCATTCGCTCCATCCCTCCTTGGAAGCGTCCCGCCAAGGGTTGGCCAGTGTGGCGGCATAGGCACCGAACAGCCCCCAGAACAACCCGAGATACAGCGGCAGCACCACCACGCCAAGGGGCGAGACGATGCCCAGCCACCAGAACTGGCAGGCGAAGGTCACCGTGCCGCCCAGCCAGCCAAACAGGAAACCACGCCTCCCGGCACGCGGGCCATGCAGCGACCAAAGCGCGCCCAGCATGGGCAGCAGCGACAGCCAGGCCAGCGGTGTGAGATCCAGCGGCGGAAACGTTCCCGCCACCAGCAAGCCACTGGCGGCAGCGCCGGCGATGCGCCACCATGTCGCGTGCCGGGCCATGCGGGAGGCATTCACGGGTGCATCAGGTGGCAGGCGCCCGCTCAATCCTGATCGTCGGCGGTCGCCTTGATGTCGTTGAGGGCCGCGATGAAATCGCCGAGAATCTCGGCCGGCACCATGATGGTGTCGCGGTTGCCGCTTACATCCTCGGTGATTTTCACCACCATGCCGCGGGCATTGCGTTTGAGATCGAGAAAGAAGACTTTCCGATCCGCGAGGATTTTCTCGGTGTGTAACAAATCGCTTTCCACTGCTTTATCCGGTGTGGTTCAAACTTGCCGCAAGCCTCATCCCGTGTTGCGTCTTGTCAACGGAATTCACCCTCGATGCGCGACTTGCTTCCATCCGACCGCCCGGCCCTGGTGCTTGCTCCCATGCAGGACGTGACCGACCTCGCTTTCATGCGTGTGGTGGCCCGCCGCGGTGCGCCGGACTGGTTTGTGACCGAGTATTTCCGCGTGCATCCGGACTCGGTGCCCGCCGCGCACATCGTGCGTTCGATCACGGAAAACCGGACCGGCCGGCCGGTGTTTGCGCAGATGATCGGCAGCGATCTGCCCAGCCTGGTCCGGACCGCCAGGCAGCTCGCCGCGCTGCCGGTGGCTGGCATCGATCTCAACCTCGGCTGCCCCGCGCCCATCGTCTGCCGCAAGAATGCGGGTGGCGGACTGCTGCGCGAGCCCGGGGAAATCCACCGCCTGCTAGGCGCCCTGCGCGAGGCCATTTCCGGCCGTTTCACTGTGAAAACCCGCATCGGCTATCACGACGGCGACGGTTTTCCCCGCTTGCTGGAGATTTTCCGTGGCCACGGTCTCGACGGGCTCACCATCCACGCCCGCAGCGTGAAGGATCTCTATCAGACACCGGTGCGCCCCGAGTGGGTGCGCATGGCGGTGGAAACCATGGCCTGCCCGGTGATCGCCAATGGCAATGTGGTGGATGTCGCCACCGGCCGCGCCTATCTCCGGCTCACCGCCGCCGCCGGCCTCATGATCGGCCGCGGCGCGATCCGCAATCCCTGGATCTTCGCGCAATTTTCCGCCGCCCTCACCGGCTCCGCCGCGCCCGTGCCCAGCCACCGCGATTTGCTGGATTACATCATCGAGTTGTATGATGAGGTGGCGCGTGAAACCAAGCGGCTCATCCCCGCGGCCCACGTCCAGCGGATGAAACGCCACCTCGCCTACATCACGCACGGCTTGTCCGGGGGCTTCGAGTTCGAGCTGCGCCGCGCCAAGACGCCCGGGGAGTTCTTCGCCATCTGCCGCCGCCATCTGGATTGCGCATCACCCCTGCCCGAGCGCCCGCCGCGCGACTCGAAGTTGTTTTGCGGATTCGGGGAATTGCTCGCTTCCTGATCCAGTGAACGCCCGGGATGGCATGGCGCATGTGGCTGGCAGTGATCGCTTGCCAGCCGCCCGGCTCGCGCCGGGCCAGGGCACCTACATTAGGGAGGACACTGGCGGATCTTCCATTTGATGAAGAAATATTGAACCGCGAAGGCGCGAAGACGCAAAGCTACATGGGTTGAATGCGCCCAAAAAAATGAATTCCCACGGTATTTACTTCGCGTCTTTGCGCCTTCGCGGTTCAAAAACTCTTCTTTGGCTGGGTTTTGTGGCGCTATCTCCCTAGTGTAGGGACCCTGCGCGCCGGGCGGCATTTTTCGGATCGACGCCGGGGCGGGGATTTCAAGAATCCGGCCATGGCCGCGCGCGAGGATCTCAAGGACTTGTCATTGCTGGGAAAACCGGACACCCGCCTGCCGGCGTCGCCGGAGGAGGCGAAGCTCGAGGTGTTTCCCAACCAGCGCCCGGGCCGGCGCTACTGGGTGACGCTCAATTGCCCGGAATTCTCGTCGCTGTGCCCCGTCACCGGCCAGCCGGACAGCGCGCGCATCGTGATCCGCTACGTGCCCGGCGGGACGATCGTGGAAACCAAGAGCCTCAAGTTCTACCTCGCCTCGTTCCGCAACCAACCGGCGTTCAACGAGGAAATCGTCAACCGCATCCTCGATGACCTCGTCGCCGCGCTGAAACCGCAGGAGCTGGTCGTGCGCGGCGAGTTCGCCCCGCGCGGCGGCATCCAGCTCACCACCGAGGCGACCTATCCGGAAAAGGCATGAACCCAAAAAGAAAATTGGAAACCACGAAAGACACGAAAGTTTCACGAAAATCGAAGAGTTGGAAACGTGGCCACATTCGCCTTGAAGGTGAAGATGCAACCGGCTTCAGGTGCTTGTCCTTTCGTGCCTTTTCGTGTCTTTCGTGGTTATTATTTCTAAATCTAGGATGAAAGTCTGCGTGCTCCTCAGCGGCGGGATGGATTCGGTGGTCGCGTTATACGATGCGCTTCACTCCCATGAGGTCGCGGCCTGTTTGTCGTTCGACTACGGCTCGAAGCACAATGCCCGTGAGATTCCTTTTGCCAAACTCCATGCGCAGCGAAACCGCGTGCCGCACCAGACGATCCGGCTTGATTTCATCGACTCGTTGTTCCAATCCGATCTCTTGAAATCCGGCGGCGACATCCCCGATGGCCACTACGCCGAGGACTCGATGAAGCAAACCGTCGTGCCGTTCCGCAACGGCATCATGCTCTCGATCGCCACCGGTTTCGCCGAAAGCATCGGCGCGGAGGCGGTGGTCATCGCCGCGCACTCGGGCGACCATGCGATCTATCCGGATTGCCGCGAGCCGTTCATGGAATCGATGGCCGCCGCGATGGGGCAGGGGACTTATGCCAACATCCAGCTCCTCCGCCCGTTCATCGCCATGGACAAGGCTGCCATCGTCCGCCGCGGCGCGGAACTCGGCGTCGATTTCGCCGAAACCTGGTCGTGCTACAAGGGCGGCGAAATCCACTGCGGCACCTGCGGCACCTGCGTCGAGCGCCGCGAGGCGTTCCTGCTGGCCGGCTTGCCGGATCCCACGGTCTATGAACAGACTCCCGCGTTGCCGAAAATTCAATGAACCGCAGATGGATGCAGATGGACGTTGGTTTCAGTTCTCAAGTATCCGCTGCAGAAAAAACAGCATCCCAATCTTATCTGCGTCAATCTGAGTCCATCTGCGGTTAAAAAATCATCTCTTCCATGTATCGCATCTGCAAATCGCTCGAAATCGAGAACGGCCACATGCTCTCGAAGCATCCGGACAAGTGCCGGTTCCCGCATGGCCACACCCGCAAGGTGGAGTTCGTGCTGGAGGCGGATGCGCTCGATGGAAACGAGATGGTCTGCGATTTCAAGATCGTCAAGGAGGCGGTCGGCGCGTGGCTGGATACCTTCGACCACGCCTTGTGCATGAACACCGCGGATCCCGCCTATCCGGATTTCAAGGAGCGCTACGGTGAGCGCGTGATCGGTTTTGAAAACCAGGATCCCACCACCGAGGTGATGGCGAAGGCGATCTTCGATCACACCGCGAAGGCGTTCGCCGATTACGCCGCGCGCGGCGATGCCAGATACCCTCTGGCCGCCGGCGTGCGGCTGGTGCGCGTGCGCGTGTGGGAGACCAGCTCGTCGTGGGCCGAATATGAGATTTCCTGTTGAACCATGTCACAATCATCCCTTCCCGACATCCAGGCCACTCCGGACACGCGCGGCATCGCCATCGACCAGGTGGGCGTCTCCGATCTGCGCTATCCGATCCACGTCACCGACCGCGACGGCAAGCCGTTTCCCACGGTCGCCACCATCTCGATGTCGGTGCACCTGCCGCAGCACTTCAAGGGCACGCACATGAGCCGCTTCCTCGAAGTGCTGAGCAAGCACGAGGGCGAGGTGACCTCGCAGACGCTGCCGGACATTCTGCACGATCTGAAAGACCAGCTCGATGCCGGGGAGGCGCACATCGAGGTGGCATTCACTTATTTCGTGAGCAAAAAGGCGCCTGTCACAGGCGCGGCGGCGAAGGTGGGATGCGACTGCGTTTTCAAGGGCACGTCCAACGGAGCAAATGACGAACTCGTGTTGTGCGTGACGGTGCCGGTCACCACCTTGTGCCCGTGCAGCAAGGAGATCAGCGAGTATGGCGCGCACAACCAGCGTGGATATCTCACGGTGGAAGTGCGGCCCAGGCGCAAGGGCGCGGGCTGGCATTTCATCCTGATCGAGGATCTGATAGAAATCGCCGAGAAGTCCGCCTCGGCTCCGGTCTATGCCTTGCTGAAGCGGCCGGACGAGCGCCATGTGACGATGCAGGCCTACGACAATCCGGTGTTCGTCGAGGACGTGGTGCGCAATGCCGCCGCCCTGTTGCATGCGGACGGCCGGGTGGCCTCGTTCACGGTCAAGGCGGTGAACCACGAGAGCATACACGATCACAACGCCTTCGCCGTGGTTTCCGGCAAGGCCGCGGATTCATGAAACGCATCCATCCCGGTGTTCTGTTGGAGGCTTATGCCCGCGGGATTTTCCCGATGGCAGACGAAGGCGAAATCCTGTGGTTTTCCCCTGAAATGCGCGGGTTGATCCCGCTCGACGACCGCTTCCACATTCCCCACGGACTCAGGCGGACGCTGCGGCGGAAACCGTTTGAAATCCGCCGCGACACCGCCTTCCGCGAGGTGATGCTCGCCTGTGCGGAACGCGAGGAAACATGGATCGACGATGTGATATTGGAGAGCTTCTGCCACCTGCACGAACTGGGCTACGCTCATTCCGTCGAGTGCTGGGATGCCGAAGGATTGCAGGGCGGCCTCTACGGCGTGGAACTGCCGGGAGTGTTTTTCGGCGAGAGCATGTTCTCGCGGAAGACGGATGCCTCGAAGGTCGCGCTGGTGGCGCTCGTCGAGGATCTCCGCGAACGGCACTTCAAACTGCTCGACACCCAGTGGATCACACCGCACTTGCAACAGTTCGGCGGCTACGAGGTGCCGCGCAAGTTATATCTGGACATGCTGGGGAAGGTGCTGCGCGCATGATCCCGGGAAGGAAAATGGAAACCGCCAAAGGCACTAATTTCCCATGCCCGGAGCTTGGTATCGGAATCCATGGTTAGATAAATGAGCGGATTGATGGGCTTGTTCATTCACTGGCCGAGCTGGGGCTCGGCGTTCCCGGGTGGGACATTCGCGGGGGCGGAGGGGGGCGGGCGAACTCGAAAATCCATCCTGCGGGCTCAGGTTAGATGGGAAATCCCGAATATTTCCAGCAGATCCGTAAATACCTCGGGGATTCCAGTCTTGCGGTATCAAGAACCGCGTGTTGTCAGCCCGCCGGCGCGAAATCCTCGAGCACCAACACCGCCGAGCCGGCGGCATCGCAGCGGTCGAGGTCGATGACGAAGCGGAGCGACCAGTCGTTCCACTCCTCCGGATCCACCACGATCTGCTCGCAGGTCCAGCGGCGCGGGCTGTCCTCGGTGATGCGCGTGTGCTTGGCCGCGCGGGCCTCGGGGTCGAGGCGGATGCGTTCGTGTCCGGCGAGATAGGCGTCGAGCAGCGTTTCGATGCGCGGGCGCGTCCATGGCTGCGCGTCCGGATCCTGCGGCTCGATTTGTTCGAGAACCTTCGCCACATCATGTTGTGAGAGCGCCTTGACGACGCCGAACACCGCATTTCTGACAGAGCGGAGGAATGATGGCCGCTGCCGCGTGAATGCCACGGCCTTGCTGGCGGGCGCGGCATCGGATTTTCCGGGCGTGTATTCCGGGTCGCGAAGTTTCTGCCACTCGTCGAGCAGGCTGGAGTCCACATTGCGGACGATCGCTTCCAGGAAATGTTCAGCCTCGACGAGTTCCTCGTTTTTCGCCGCGGGCGGCACGGTTTGGGAAAGCACCTTGTAAACATCCGACAGATGGCGCAACAGGACCGCCTCGCTGCGCTCCAATCCATAAGTCTTGATGTAGTCTTCGAACGACTGCCAGTGTTCGAACATCTCGCGGGCGATGGATTTCGGCCGGATGGCGGCTTCCTTCATCCACGGCCGCCGGGCAACGAAAGAGTTATAGCAATTGTAGATGAACTCCTTGCCGGGCTTCGGCCACTCGACCTCCTCCAGCCGTTCCATGCGTTCCTCGAATTCGACGCCCTCGTTCTTCAGGCGCGCGACCAGCTCGCCTTTGAGCAGATCGACCTGCCGGCGCAGGATGACGTCCGGATTTTCGAGGATCGCCTCGATCAGGGAAAGCGCGTTGAGTGCATAGTCCGGCGATTCGAAGTCCAACTGCGGGAGCGTGTCCAGCAACCAGAGTCCGAGCGCCTGGTTCATCGAGAAATCCTCCTGCAGTTCGATGTTGAGGGCCACCTTGGCCGGGCCGCTGCGAAGGCCTGTGGGAATGATGCGCAGGATGTCGCCCTCGACCAGGCCGCGGAACAACTGGAACGCGCGCCGGCTCAACGCCTTTTTCTTCGCCGCGGTCTCGTGGCACTCGCGGATGAGCTTGCGCAGCGCCAGGCAGCCATCCTCGTGTTCGCGGCCAAGCACGTTGAGCAGCAGCGAATGCCCGATTTGGAAACTGGAGCCGAGCTTTTCGGGCGGTGCCTCGATCAGGCGGCGGAAGCTGCTCTCGTCCCAGTTGACGAAACCTTTCTCCGGGGGCTTGCGTTTGACATAACTCTTCCTGCCGGATGACGCCGCCTTTTTCTCCAGCCGCAGGTTTTCGATGACATGCTCCGGCGCCTGGCAGACCACGGTCCCGACCGTGTCAAATCCGCGGCGCCCGGCCCGCCCGGCGATCTGCTTGAAGTCCCGCACCGTGAGCGTCTTGGTGCTGCTGCCATCGTATTTGAACAGCTGGGTGAACAGGACCGTGCGGATCGGCACGTTGACTCCCACGCCCAGCGTGTCCGTGCCGCAGACGACCTTCAGCAAGCCGCGCTGCGTGAGCTTCTCGACCAGCACGCGGTATTTCGGCAGCAGCCCCGCATGGTGGATGCCGATGCCGTGGCGCAGCAGTCTGGCGATCTCCTTGCCGTAGGGACTGCGGAAATCCGCGTCGCGCAGCACCTCCGCGATGGCTTGTTTCTCGTCCTTCGAACAGAAATTCGAACTCATCAGATTCTGTGCGGTCCCGGCGCAGGCGAGCTGGGTGAAGTGGACCAGATAGATCGGCGCTTTGCCCGTCTCCACCAGCTCCGCCACCTTTTCCTGAAGCGATGTCTCGCTGTATTCGAACTCCAGCGGCACCGGGCGTTGTTCGGATTTGACCAGCACCGTCGGTGAGCCTGTCAGATCCGTGATCGACTTTTCGAAAAAAGCCGTTTCGCCCAGTGTGGCGGACATCAGCAGGAACCGCGCCTGCGGCAGTGTGAGCAGTGGCACCTGCCAGGCGAATCCGCGTTGCGCGTCCGAGTAATAATGGAACTCGTCCATGATCACATCGTCCACCCGTGCCAGCCCGCCTTCGCGCAGCGCCACGTTGGCGAGGATTTCCGCGGTGCAGCAAATCACCGGCGCGCCGGGATTCACCGTGGCATCGCCGGTGACCATGCCAACGTTTTCCGGCCCGAATTCCCGGCACAGCGTGAGGAACTTCTCGTTGGCCAGGGCCTTGATCGGGACGGTGTAATACGAGCGCCGTTTCCGACAGATCGCCCGGAAATGCAGCGCCAGCGCCACCAATGATTTTCCCGATCCCGTCGGCGTGTTGAGGATGACGTTGTTGCCCGAAAACAACTCGAGGACCGCCTGCTCCTGATGGTCGTATGGCTCGATGCCGGATTCGATCAGATAATCGAGAAACGCGCTCAGGATCGCGTCGTTGGACGACGGGTCCTGGACTCGGGTGGGACAAAGTGCGGGCTTTGGGGTGATTTTCATGGGTGGCACGAAAACGGCGGACCCGTTGCGGGGTCCGCCGTCCGGAAGTGATGGATGAACGGCTTATTTGAGAACCTTCATCTTGTGCACGCCGTAGATGGCGTCGTCGCCCAACTCTTCCTCGATGCGGAGGAGCTGGTTGTATTTCGCGATCCTGTCCGAGCGGCTCATCGAGCCGGTCTTGATCTGGCCGCAGTTGGTGGCGACGGCGATGTCGGCGATGGTCGAGTCCTCGGTCTCGCCGGAGCGGTGGCTCAGCACGCTGGTGTAACTGTTTTCCTTGGCGAGTTCGACGGCGTCGAAGGTCTCGGTGAGCGAGCCGATCTGGTTCACTTTCACCAAAATCGAGTTGGCGGTGCCGGTGTCGATGCCCTTCTTGAGGAACTTGGTGTTGGTGACGAAGAGGTCGTCGCCGACGAGCTGGGTGGTCTTGCCGAGCTTGTCGGTGAGCACCTTCCAGCCGGCCCAGTCGTTTTCGTCGCAGCCGTCCTCGATCGAGATGATCGGGTATTTCTTCTGCAGCTTGGCGTAGTAGGCGACGAGTTCCTCGGCGGTCTTCTCCGACTTGTCGGACTTCTTGAAGACATACTTCTTCTTCTTCTTGTCGAAGAATTCGGAAGCGGCGACGTCGAGGGCGATGGCGATCTGGTCACCGACCTTGTAGCCGGCGAGTTCGATGGCCTTGCAGATCACGCCGAGCGCGTCGTCCGCGCTCTTGAGGGTGGGGGCGAAGCCGCCTTCGTCGCCGACGGCGGTGGAGAGGCCGCGGTCGTGGAGCACCTTCTTGAGCGCATGGAAGACTTCGGCACCGTAGCGCAGGCCTTCGCTGAAGGTGGGCGCGCCGACGGGCATGATCATGAATTCCTGGAAATCGATGGGGGCGTCCGAGTGTGCGCCGCCGTTGATGATGTTCATCATCGGCACGGGCAGGACCTTGGCGTTGGGGCCGCCGAGGTATTTGTAGAGCGGCAGGCCGAGCTGGCCGGCGGCGGCCTTGGCGATGGCCATGGAAACGCCTAGAATCGCGTTGGCACCGAGCGTCTTCTTGGTGGCCGTGCCATCGAGCGCGAGCATCGCGGCGTCGATGGCGGCCTGTTCGGTGGCGTCGAAGCCGAGCAGGGCGGGGGCGATCTTGTTGTTCACGTTGTCCACCGCCTTGAGCACGCCCTTGCCGCCGAAGCGCTTCTTGTCGCCATCGCGCAGCTCGACGGCTTCGTTTTCGCCGGTGGATGCGCCGGAGGGCACGGACGCGCGGCCGATGGCGCCGCCATCGAGGTGGACGTCGACTTCGACGGTGGGATTGCCGCGCGAGTCGATGATCTGGCGGCCGCGGATTTCAACAATGGTGGTGTAGTCCATGGATGTGTGTTTGGTGTGGAGGAGAGTCCAGAAACCAGAGGCCAGAGACCAGACTCAAGAGATGAGGAGGAAACGGCTGGTTTTGAGGATGGTTGGGCGGATCAGGGATTGTATGGGCGGATACCCTCGATGGTGAGTGTGCGGAGCTCCTCGGTGGCGTGGTCGCGGACTTCGACGGTTTCACCGGTGCCACGCCCGACGAGCGCCTTGCCGACTTCCGAGAGGTAGGAGACGAGTTTTTTCTCGGGGTCTGAGTCCCATGCACCGAGCACGGTGATTTCCTCGGCGGTGCCATTCGTATCGCGGAGTGTGACGATGGTGCCGATGTTCACTTTGCTGGCGTCCGCGCCCTTGAAGTCGGTGCCGCGGGCGCGGCCGATGTCGCGTTCCAGCTCGTTCTTGCGGTGGCCGAGGTATCGCTGGAGGTCCTTGGCGGACTTGTATTCGAAGTTCTCGCGGAGGTCGCCGTAGGAGCGGGCGATGGAGATGTCCTTGGTGTTTTGCGGGATGCGGACGCGGACGAGCTCGTCGAGTTCGGTCTTTTTCTTTTCGAGGCTTTCCCACGAGACGAGCAGTGCTTCCTCGCGGCGCTGGCCGCTGCCGCTGACGAGTTCGACGGTTTCCGGGCGGGCCTTGATGATGCGGGCCATCAGCGATTTTTTCTCGAGATCGCCAAACACCGGGCAATCGAGCATGCGGCGGGCGAAATTGCGCGCCTCGTTGGGGTCCATCGCCTTGACCAGGTCGGCGAGCAGCGTTTTGTCATCGCCGAGCAGGCTTTGCAGGCGGGTGGTCTTGCGCGGTCCGTCCGAGAGGTGGTCGTTTTCGAGCAGATTGAGGATGGCGGCGCCGACATCCGAGCTGAACACTTCCGCGGCGGCCCCTTGGCGTTCGCGGCAGACCCAGATCAGGGCGTCGGCTCCGAGGTCGCGGCGTGCGATGGCGCTGCAGAGGTGTTGGACGAGTGCCGGCAGTGCGCCGCGGTCCGATAGGATGCGTGCGATTTCGGTGACGCCACGGGCACCGACACGGTCGAAGACATGCACCATCTTGTCCACCCATGCGTCGCCATACGCCTTGGGGAAGGCTTCATAGACCGCACGCTGGCGGGCGGATGGCAGGCCGCTGGCTTCCTCGGCGAGTTTCACGGGCTCGGCCGTTTGGAGCAGGTCAGAGAGGCGCACTGCGGAGGGATCCAGTTCGAGGGTTTTGGATGAACCGATGACTTCGTCGCGCGCGGCGACGAGCTGCATCGCCTGGCCCAGCTGGACGCGGGCGGCCTTTTTCGCACCTTCGTCGATGTCGCCGAGCAGGCGTTTGAGAGCCTCGGGGTCCTTGTCGAAGGCGGAGATGTCGGAGGCGATGGCTTCGAGCGCCTTGATCATGCCCTTGATGTCGCGGGCGGCCTCGAAGTCGGCGACGAGCGCCTCGGTGGGGCTCTGGCTGGCATCGCGCAGGACGATGGCCTCGGTGCGTTTTTGCGGGACGACTGCCTTGCGGCTCTCGCGCAGCGCCTTCTTGGCGGCATCCCACCATTTCTTGAATCCGGCTTCGGGAATGACGGCTCCGCAGAGTTCCTTTTCGAGCGCGTCGCCGGTCATGCTGCCGCCGTGGCTTTGGAGGAGATGGACGATGAGTTCGACGGGATCGGCCTTGGAGAGTTCGCGAAGTTCCTCGAGTTCCTCGATTTTCTTGGCGCGGAAATCGTCGGTGGGAATCCACTCGGTTTTCTTGATGGCGAACTGGAGATCCATCTCCTGTTTCGTGGAGTTTTCGAAATCGATGACCAAGCGTTTGGCGGGCAAGTCCCAATCCGTCACCTTGCCGGCGCCGAAGGACTTGTGGATGCAGAAATTTCCGGGAGCGAGCTGGGAAAGACGCTCGCCGACGGCTTGGGGGATACGGCCGGCATCGACCAATTTCGCCACGTCAGGATGCATGGCGCGGAAGATGGGAACCGGCCCCGCAAAACGCAAGGCATTCCCGGGATTTCTTGCGGGGCAGCGGGCTCAGCGGCTGTTCGTGGCGGCCGGGGGCACCACCCGCGGGCGCGGCTGGCGCGGGACGGTGAGGTGGCCGTCGAGCACATGGTCGAGGCCGCGGCAAAGCGCGCTGACTCTCCGGCGCCATTCGCACGGCACCGCATCCAGTTGATCGCGGCTGGTGATCTGCCCCTGATAGACCGGCTGGTTCGCGGAATCCCTGATATCGACATGATAGATCGAGTTCTCGCGGCGGACGGGCGCGCGGCCGTCCGCGGTGGAGTAGCGGGCGGATTGTTCTGCGCGGTTGACCACGCGCATCGGTCCGCCGCAGCCGCCGGGGAGGATGACGGAATCGACCAGCTCCCCGGGGAAGGGTGGGGTGGCGGCGGGCGCGGTGCCGAGCTTGAGCGTGACCTCGAGCGGTTTGCCGGCGCGGAAACCGGACAGGGCGATTGCATCGCCGGGTTGGTGCAGGCGCAGCAGGGCGGCAAGCTGGGCCTCGTTGACGAGCATTTGGTCGCCGAGTTTCCAGAGGATGTCGAATTCCCGCAGGCCGGCTGCGGCGGCCGGGCCACCCGCGTCGATGGAGCGGATGATGAAACCAATGCCCGGTGGCAGCGAGGGGAGTTGGGCGGTGAGGGTGGCGTCCGGCTTGGAAACGTGCAGGCCGAGCCAGACGCGTGCGGCGGTTTGGACGGCTGGCAGCGGCGTTGGATCCGCAGCGTGGGCGAGCGTGGTGCTCAGCAGGGCGATGAGCGTGAAATATTTCATCTCAGAACGCGCTCACGGGCATGAGGAGGATTTCCTCCCTGGGGTGGGAGATGTTCATGACGATGCCGGTGGATTGATCGAGCAGGCGGCTTTCCTCAACGACGCGCAGCCGCAGCGTGCGCATGGCGCTGCCATCGGGAGTGTCGCTCCAGCCTTCATCGATGATGTCTTCGATGCGGCCGGTCTCGCTGACGAGCGTGAATTCCGGCGTGTGGCCGCCGGCGTGGATTTCCGGGCTGGCGGAATGCTCGTTGCCGGCGGTTTGCACGACGAGCCATCCGGCAGTGAGCGCCGCCGCCATGCTGCCGGCCCATGCCATCCATCGGCGGGGTGGCTTGGCGGTGTGACCGGCGAGGTCGTCGATCATGGATTCGATTCCGCGCTGGCCTTCGGCGGTGATGCCGGGCGGCATCAGGCGGGCGAGGATGTCCTCGACTTGGTGGTTTTCACGCATGGCGCACCTCCTTCCGGCGGCGGAGTTCCTGCGCGAGTTGTTCGAGCGCGTAGCGGTAGCGGGATGCGGCGGTGTTGGGCGAGATGGCGAGCGCTTCGGCGATCTGCTGGAAGGTGAGGCCGCCCCAGAATTTCATCACCACCACCTCTCGCAGCTTCTGGCTGAGGCGCTGCACGGCATCGCGCATCAGATACGCGTCCTCGTCGTCCTCCAGCAGCGGATCGAGCCAGACGTCCTCGAAGTCGTTGAGGTGAATAATCGATTCCTCGCGCTTGCGGCGGCGGCGTTCGCTGCGGTGGTGGTTGAGCCCGCAGAAGCGGATGGTGGAAAACACCAGTGGCAGGTCCGGCGGTTGCCGGCCCTTGTCCGTCTGGTGGTGCCACATGCGGACGATGGCCTCTTGGACGAGATCCTCCGCGTCCTCGCGGGTCTGGGTCCAGCCACGGGCGAACAGGAGCAGGCGCGGGCCGTTCTCGGCCAGCCATTGCTTCCAGGCGCTCGCGGGGGATTGCATCACGGGGGAGAATGCCCCGGAAAAGGGTTTTTGTCTGCAAAATCCTGCGGCGAAGGGATTTTCTGGACAATCGTGGAAATGTGCGGGACGGGGTGGATTTCACCTTGCCGCTTCCGCTGGGAGTTTATGAGGCTGGTGCATGGGCGAGAGATGTGTTGTCCGGTATTGCCGGGAAAGGGCGTTTCACATGCTGAAAACTTCGGTGATGTGGCTGTCCGGCCCGTTGGTTTCACTCGCATCGCTGTTCGCGCAGGACGATTTCGCTCCTCCGGGCAACCATCCCATCTGGCGGTCGATGGGAGGAATGCCGGGGACCAGCGGGCCGGTCCATTGCACGGCGGTGGATGCATCAGGCCACCTGTATGGTGCATTGGAGCTCCGCGGAAATCAGCGCCAGCCAGGTGCTTGAGCAGCATCCCGACTGGGAACTGATCGAGGTGACCGTGCCGCACTCCGGGGCTGCGAAGTTCATCCGCTTGGCGATCGATTTGGAAGACGATTTCTGACCAAGCCGGCTTGTGACAAGTATCCGGGCGGACTAAAGTCCGTGCTCCGTCAGTCGAGGAACTTGATTTTCCCGGCGGCGGGCAGGCGGCCGAGGGCCATCGCCTCGTGCTGCTCGTCGGTGCAGGCGGAGTCGATCGGCGCGTCGGGCGCGGCATCGCTGGCTTCGAGGTAGCCGTTGGCGATCATCCATTGCTCGACCTCCTCGCCGCTGATGTCGGCGAGCATCTGGCCGTCGATTTCCACACAGGGTGAGAGCGGTTGGCCGCTGCGCTGCTCCATTTCCCAGCGGAAGGCGGGGTTTTTGATGATGTCCTTTTCTTCGAATTGGAGGTTGTATTTGCGCATGATGGCGCGGACGCCTTCGCTCCAGCCGCAGAAGGTTTTCAGGTAGGCGGTGATTTTCGGGGTGGATGTGCTCATGGGAAATCGGGTTGCGAGGCCCAGCCATAAACACGGAATCCCCGCTTCGCAAGTGCCCGGATGGACTGGAAAACGAGTCTTGCCTGATTCGGCGCTAGCCGCCAACCATCCGCGCCGTGACGCAGCACCGCACCGACGACCTCCGCATCGCAGGCATCAACCCGCTCATTTCCCCGGCGGTCCTGGCCTATTATCTGCCGCTCGGCGAGCAGGCATCCGAACTGGTGGCCGGCACCCGCGCCGAGGTGGATGCCATTCTGCGCCGCAAGGACGACCGCCTGCTCGCCATCGTGGGCCCTTGCTCGATTCACGATCCCGAGGCGGCACTCGAATACGCCGCAAAGATCAAACAGGAAGCCGCGCGCTTGAAGGATGACATTCTCGTGGTCATGCGCGTCTATTTTGAAAAACCCCGCACCACGGTGGGATGGAAGGGGCTCATCAACGATCCCGGGCTCGACGATTCCTTCGACATCAACCGCGGCCTGCGCGTCGCCCGCGGACTGCTGCTCGACCTCGCAAACATGGGCGTGCCCGCCGGCACCGAATTCCTGGACACCATCTCGCCGCAATACATCGCCGACCTCATCGCCTGGGGCGCGATCGGCGCGCGCAACACCGAGTCGCAAATCCACCGCGAACTCGCCTCCGGCCTCTCAATGGCCGTCGGTTTCAAAAACGGCACCGGCGGCTCGATCCAGATCGCCATCGACGCCATCCAGTCGGCCTCGCGCCCGCACCATTTTCTCTCGGTCACCAAGCAGGGCGTTTCGGCCATCGTTTCCACCGCCGGCAACGACTCGTGCCATCTGATCCTTCGCGGCGGAAAATCCGGGCCGAATTACGAGCAGCCCGCCATCGAGGAAGCCGCCACCATGTTGCGCGAACAAGGGCTAATCGAATCGGTCATGGTCGATTGCTCGCACGGCAACTCGCTCAAGGACTTCCGCAACCAGCCGCTGGTCGCGCGCAACATCGCCAATCAGATCGCTGCCGGCTGCCGCACCATCACTTCCGTGATGATCGAGTCCAACCTCGTCGAGGGAAACCAGAAACTCGCCGGCGACCTGTCATCGCTCACCTATGGCCAGTCCATCACCGACGCCTGCCTCGGTTGGGACGACACCGTCGCCACCCTCGACAGCCTGGCCGAAGCCGTGCGCAAGCGGCGACAGCTGGAATGATCCTCAGCCGGCTGGAATCATCAACCAAGCCTTGGGTTTTCGTCTCGCGTCATGTCGTTCGGGCAGACTCGGGCTTTGCTGGTGACCTGCCTCCCCCAAAAACGCGCTGGCGGATTAGGGCGTTTGGCTGGAATTTCCAACTCATTGATAATCAATTCCTCTAATCTATCAGAAATGGAGCGATGAGAACGATTTTTCAACGATTGGTAGCCTCCAGCCAAACGCCCTGGCGGGCGGATTTCTGTCAGGATTTTTGGGTTGATGCCGGGATGCGCATTGCACAGCCTGCAGGCAACTCCCAACCCACCATCACCATGTCACGACCCGTCACGCTTTTCACCGGCCAGTGGGCCGACCTTCCGCTGGAGAAACTCGCGCCGCTCGCCTACGAAATGGGCTACGACGGACTCGAACTCGCCTGCTGGGGCGACCACTTCGATGTCGATGCCGCCGCTTCCAGCAAGAAATACGTCAAGGAGAAATGGGAACTGCTCTCCGACCACGGATTGACCTGCTACGCCGTGTCCAACCACCTCGTCGGCCAGGCGGTGTGCGACCTCATCGACGAGCGCCACAAGGCGATCCTGCCCGCGGATGTCTGGGGCGATGGCGATCCCGAAGGGGTGCGCAAGCGGGCCGCGAAGAAAATGATCCTCAATGCCAAGGCGGCGCGCGCGTTTTTCGACGCCAAGCCGGGCCGCGGCAAGGCCGACGATTTCGCCGCCGTGGTGAACGGCTTCACCGGTTCCTCGATCTGGCACTCGATCTACGCTTTCCCGCCGACCTCGCAGGCTTATTATGAAAAAGGCTTCAAGGATTTCGCCAAGCGCTGGCTGCCGATCCTCGATGCCTTCGACAAGGCGAACGTGAACTTCGCGCTGGAAGTGCATCCCACCGAGATCGCCTTCGACATCGCCTCCGCCAAACGCGCGCTCGCCGCGGTGGGCCACCACAAGCGCTTCGGCTTCAACTACGATCCCTCGCACCTCGGCTACCAGGGCGTCGATTACGTCCGCTTCATCCGCGAGTTCTCCGAGCGCATCTATCACGTCCACGTCAAGGACGCCTGGTGGGGCCATGGCGACGGCACGGTTGGCGTGTTCGGCGGCCACACCGATTTCGGCGATTCGCGCCGCTTCTGGGATTTCCGCTCGCCCGGCCGTGGCGATATCGAGTTCGAGGATGTGATCGTCGCGCTCAACGACATCGGCTACCGCGGACCGCTTTCGGTCGAGTGGGAGGACATCCGCATGGACCGTGTCCACGGCGGCGCCGAGGCCGCCAGTTTCGTGCGCAGTCTCGACTTCCCCGGCAGCGATGTCGCCTTCGATGCCGCCTTCGACAAGGCGAACCAATAAGCGTGGCGTCGGAAACGGCGTGGAGCGCCACGAGGGATCGTGCGCTGCCGCCAGAACTCCGGCGATCGCCACCGCCGTGTCGATGATCCGAATTCGCCAGGTCTTGCTGGCAGGATGGCGTTGCGCGTGACGGGCAGGGAATAATTCCTTGCCTCGTCAATTTTATGGAGTAGCGGTTTTCCAGATGCGCAAAGTGCTGGCCATCATGCTTGCCACCTGCCTCGGGGTCCTGCTTCCCGCGGCGGCCATGCCTTTGCGTGTTTGCCTGCTTGAACCCATGGAGCAGGCTGACGGTTGCTGCAACTCCTGCTCCACCGGTCATCGGGATTGCTGTGCCGACGTCAAACTTTTGCCGGACGCCCCCATGCCGGAAGGGAATTTCGAGACTCCGGCCTTTGTCGGCTACGCCATCCCGTCGGCCATGGCGGAGCTGCCCCGCATCCCGGTTTCCATCGCTCCACCGATTGATTTCACGCATGCCCGGACCGGAGTGGGTCCGCCCACGGCCCGTTTGGCCGTGTGGAATGTCTGGAGGCTTTGATGCGCTTGCCCGTGCAAGTGCCGCGCGCCGCGTTTTGATGCTGCGCAGCATATCCCTCGCATGAGGGCTTGAGTCTTCCACCCGTTCCGAAATGTGAAATCTCCATCCACTCTACATATCCTCACTTCGCGCACCGGCCCGCCTGATGCGCCGGCCAAGCGGCTTCCCGCTTGGTCGGTTCCCGCCGGGATTCTCGCAGGATTCTGCGTGTTGTTCCTGATGCTTTTCGGCGACCGCCTGCTGCCTGCGCCGGAGGTCGATGTGGCGATCGTGCTCGCCACCCCGGCCGAAACCCGCACTGCGGCGGAGAGTGCCGCGCGCGCCGATGGGGCGGTGTGGTTCCAAGCCAGCGGCTGGATCGAGCCGGCACCCTTGCCGATCAAGGCCACCGCGTTGATCGATGGGGTGGTGGAACGGGTGCATGTGCTGCCTGGCGAGCAGGTGAGGAAAGGCCAGCCGCTGGCCACGCTCATCGTCGATGACGCCCGCCTCGCCCACACCGCGGCCGAACACAAGCAGCGGACGCTGCAAGCCGCATTGAAAGCCCATTTTGCCGCCATCGCCGCCGCTGAAAAGCGGCTCGCCGGCCTGGCTGCCGAGCTGGCCGCCGCCAAGGCGCGGCGCGCCGAGGCCGAGGACCAGGCCAACCGCATGCAACGCCTGCCCGTGGGCACCGTGCCGGAATCCGACGTGGTATCCGCCAGGCTCGGCCACGAACGCGAAGCCGCCCGCACCGATGCCGCCGCCGCCGCCGTCGATCAAATGCGCGCCGAGATCGACCGCCTGAATGCGGAAACCGAGGTGAAACGCGGTGAGCTTTCCGCTGCCGGGGTCGCATTGGAACAGGCCGCGCTTGCATTGAAACGCACCGAAATCGCCTCGCCCACCGACGGCCGCATCCTGCGCCTGCTCGCCGCACCCGGACAAAAAAAGATGCTGCAGATGGACGATCCGGACAGCGCCACCATCGCGATCCTTTACCGGCCCGCCGAGTTGCAGGTGCGCGTCGATGTGCCGCTCGCCGATGCCGCCGGATTGCGGGTCGGCCAAAGCGC
>JBMTCD010000024.1:0-25270 GCA_049430545.1 Luteolibacter sp. | reverse complement strand
GGTTGACGGCGACGAGCTGGTCGTTGTGGAGCTTGAGGAAGGGGATGATGCCCTGCGACTCGCCGTTGGTGCCCTGGATGTAGCCGCCGGTGCCGCGCACGGCGGTCCATGAGCCGCCGAGACCGCCCGCCCATTTCGAAAGGAAGGCGTTTTCGGCGATGCCGCGGATCATGATCGACTCGATCGAGTCGTCCACCTTGTAGAGGTAGCAGGACGAGAGCTGCGAGTGGAGCGTGCCGGAGTTGAAGAGCGTGGGGGTGGACGAACAGAAACGGCGGCCCTTGTAGAGGTTGTAGAGGCGGATGGCCCAGCCTTCCGGGTCCTTCTGCTCGGCCTTGAAGAGGCCCATGGCGACGCGCATCCAGAAGAACTGCGGGGTTTCGATGCGGCGGGGTTTGGCACCGGTTTTATCGACGATGAGATAGCGGTCGTAGAGGGTTTGGATGCCGAGGTAGTCGAAGTCGAGGTCGGCGGTGGGATCAAAGGCTTCGGCGAGCTTGTCGAGGTTGTAAACTTCAAGCAGGTCGGGATGCAGGCGTTTGATGGCGACGCCGTGTTTGAGATAGGATTTGAAAGCTTTTTTGTGGGCTTGCTTGAGTTTGTCGATGCCGTCCTTGGAGATGCTCCAATCGAGGACTTCCTCGTAGATATAACTCAGCAGGATACGGCCGGCGAATTTCGCGAAGTCGGCATCTTTCTCGATGAGGGCCTTGGCGTTGAGGATGATGGTGTTTTTAAGGTCTTTCTCGGAGATTTCGGAGCTGACCGAGCGGCGGAGTTCGCGTTCGATTTCCGCTTCGGGGAGGCAGAGGTCGAGGCCGATGGAGGCGTAGGCGATGCGTTTTTTCAGCTCCGTGCCGTCCCAGAACGAGGCTTTGCCGTCATCGGTGGTGACGGTGACCATGAACTCCTGGTTCGGGTCTTCCGCGCTGTCTTCCTGTTCCTGGCGGAGGCGGGCGCGCTGGGCACGGTAGAGGATGTAGTGTTCGGCGGCCTTGAAGTGGCCCTGGCGCATGAGTTCCTCCTGGACCATGTCCTGGACGTCCTCGATGTGGACGAAGGACTGGTCACCGCGGCGGACGCGATCGGTGACGGCCTTGGCGATATCGATGGCGGGCTCGGGATTTTCCTTGATCGTGAGGAAGGCTTTGCGGACGGCGATTTCGATCTTCGTTTCCGACCATGGCACGACATTGCCGGAGCGGCGGATGAGGCGGACGGGGAGCGAGTGGAGGCCGGTGAAGACATCGACCGTGCCGGTCTTTTCCATCGAGCGGCGGAATGCGAGGGATTTGGCGACATCGTAGGCCTCGTTTTCGAGCAGGGCCTTTTCGATCAGCAGGTAGAGATCGGCCTCGGAAAGGCGCAGGCGTCCACCGTCATCGAGCGAATTTGTGAGCGAGTTCGCGACGGTATGGGCGACGTCCGAGACAAACTTGCGGTTCACGTCCGAGAAGATCGATTTCTCATCTTGATGGCGGGAGACGAGGAGGTCGGCGAGGGATTCGCCGATGGCGTCGGCGACGTCTTCGAGCGAGAAGTGGGTGTCCTGATTGCCGCGGGTGACGATGATGCCCGAGATCGGTTTGCGGCGTTCCGCAGGCAGGACATCGCGCCAGGCGTAGGCACGATCGGTGGCGGGGAGGGCGAAGCGGTCGGTGATGACTTGCTTCAGGAGGAGGTCTTCATCGGGATTGACGGCGCGATACATGGTCGTGAGTGGTGGGTGAGGTGGAAAAAGGGAGCACAGGCATCTCACCTGTGTTTTTTTTGAGGGAGTTCCCTGGTGGTTGGAATGGTGAAAAGGGCTTCGGGCTTTGGTGGTCACAGCCGGGACGCCTGTGACTACTTTTGTCAGAGCTCATCGTCATCGACGTTCGAGAGGGCGGAGGCTTTTTGGTATTCGGTGACGCGACCTTCGAAGAAGTTGGTTTCCTTCTTGATGTCCATCATCTCGGCCAGCCAGGGGAAGGGGTTGGTGGTGGCGGGATTGAGCGGGGCGAGCCCGCAGGAGGTGAGGCGGCGGTCCGCGATGTAATCGATGTAAGTTTCGAAGTCCGCCGAGTTCAGGCCGAGGCCGGCGACGGGGAGGCAATCGCGGATGAATTCCTTTTCCAGACGGATGCCCTCGGCCATGGTCGAGCGGAGGTCTTCGCGGAAATCCTCGGTCCAGATGTCCGGGTTTTCATCGACGAGGTCCATGAGGAGATTGCGGAAGACCTCGATGTGGTTGGATTCATCGCGCAGCGTGTAGCGGAACATCGTGCCGATGCCGGGGAACTTGTTCTGGCGGTAGAGGCTGAGGATCATGCCGAATAGCCCGTAGAACTGGGTGCCTTCCATGACCTGGCCGAACATGAAGATGTTCTTGGCGAGGGCCTGCTTGTTGGCGGTGATGGTGAGATCGATATCGCGGCGGAGGCTGCGGGAATTCGAGACCACGAAATGGTTCTTCGCCTTGATGGTGGGGACGTCCTCGAACATCGCCTCGCACTCGTGGGGGTTCAGGCCGATGGAAGAGAGCATGTAAACGAGGCTGTCGGCATGGATGTTTTCCTCGTGGGCGTGGCGGCCGAGGACGAGTTTCAGCTCGGGTGCGGTGACGACCTCGCGGACGACGTGCAGGATGTTGTCGCCGACGATGCCTTCGGCCGCCGAGAAGTAGCCGATGCCCATTTTGATGATCCAGCGTTCGACGTCGGTGATTTCATCGGAGCGCCATTGTTCGACATCCTTTTGCATGGTGATGTCCTCGGGCTCCCAGTGGTTGTTCTTCATCGTCTTGTAGAGTTCGTAGGCCCACTGGTATTTGAGCGGGAGGATGTTGAAGAACATTGTGTCGCGGCCGTTGATGACCTTTTTGGCGGCGAAGGCCTCTTCGGCCTTGGCTTTGTCGAGTGTGAAGGTGCGGTCTCCGAGTTTGAAGGTCGTGGTGGTCATGGCTGGAAGTGTTTGAGAAGGAGGGATGAAAACGCAAAGAGGCGCGACGCGCGCAGCGTTGGGAAGATTGTGGAATAGGTGGCGAGGGGTCAACTCAATTTTGCCCATCTGGTATCCACAAATTATTCACAATACTATATGCAGTGTTTTTGGTAACGTAATTACAATGTAAAATGCTTTGTGGTTCTAGGTTTCCCGGCAGCTTAGCGAGGATGGGTCTTCCAAGTATGGGGGTATGAAAAATTTCACTTTGTTAGAATGGCCGGATTCGATCTTCGGAATTTGAAAAATTCCCTTAAGGTTTCCGAAGGAGTTTGGAGGAATCGGGCCGGGGGAATTCGCAAGTGATTGATGCAGAATGTGGAAATATTTTTTAATGGCGATGAGGCGAAGGTGGATGGAGCGGGATTGGCTGGAATCTTTCGGGGGCGGGTGGAATTGGCGGCTTGGCGGCTGGCAAGGCGGCGGTATGTTGGGCGCATGAAAGACCGATTGGTGATCGACCTGCTGGCTCTGCCGGACGAGGGCAAGGATTTCGGGGGTGTCTTGGCGGCCGGGATTTTCGATTTGCCGGATGGCGATGCGAAGGCCTTGGGGCCTTTGGAATACGAATTGCACGCGCAGCGTTTCGGCACGGAGTTGCTGCTGACCGGGAGTTTGTCCGCGCCATTCGAGTTCACCTGCGTCCGCACGCTGCACCCGTTCAAGCAGACGATCCGGGTGGGCGATGCGGCGGTTTGCTCGGAAATCGGGGATGCTGCGCAGATCGACGCCACGGATGCCCTGCGTGAGGAGATTCTGGTGCATTTCCCGGTGGACCCGCGTTGCGATGAGGGCGACGAGCCGCAGCGGTGCGAAATCGATCCGCGCTATTTATCAGTGGACAAACCGAGGCAGGATGCGCTACCCACCCCGCCCCGCGACGGGGGAGACGACCGCTGGTCGGCCCTCGACGAACTCAAGGACCTCAAGGATCAACCCTAACCAATCAAACCAAGACCATGGCCGTTCCAAAGCGCCGCCAATCCAAAAGCCGCCAGAAAATGCGTCGTGGCGCGACCCGCTGGCGTGCCCCGATTTTCAAGAGTTGCCCGGAGTGTGGCAGCAAAGTGCCTTCCCACATCGCCTGCCCGTCGTGTGGTTATTACCGGGACCGACAAGTGCTTGACGTCGAGGCGCTGTAAGGCAGGCACGCGCGCAATGGCAAGCCGCCGTTCCGGTCGAGTCCCGGACGGCGTTTTTCCGTGTCGCGGCCATTGGGAACCAAGCCGCCATTCCACAGATCCGATCGCATGAAAGTCGCACTCGACGCCATGGGCGGTGATCACGCTCCCGTTGTCACGGTGGGCGGGGCCATGGATGCGTTGCGATATTACCCGCGGTTGGAGCATCTCTTTCTGGTGGGGGACGAAGCGGTGTTGCGTGCCGAATGCACGCGGCAGGGGCTCAACCTGAGAGACCCGCGGGTCAGCATCGTGCATGCACCGGAGACGATCGGCATGGGCGAGCCTGGGGCGAAAACGGTGCGACGCAAAAAACAATCGTCCATCAACATCGCGATGGACATGGTCAAGGAGGGCCGGGCGCAGGCATTTGTATCCGCCGGCAATACCGGCGCGGCGGTGGCCTCGGCCACGCTCAAGCTGCGGACGCTGCCTGGTGTCGACCGTGCGGGCATCGCCACCGCGATACCGAACGAACACGGTCTGTGCCACATCCTCGACGCGGGAGCGAATCCGGAAGCCAAGCCGGATCATCTGGTGGCCTATGCGATCATGGGCACTGCGTTCTCCCGCAACGTGTTGGGGGTCAAGAATCCCAAGGTGGGCCTGATGTCCAACGGTGAGGAGGACGAAAAAGGCACGTCTTTCACCAAGGAAACCTTCAAGCTGCTCAAGGAAACCCCGGGCATTCATTTCGTGGGAAATGTCGAGGGACGTGACCTGTTCGAGACCGAGCTCGACGTGGTGCTTTGCGACGGGTTTGTGGGCAACATCATGCTCAAAACGTTGGAGGCCACCGCCAAGGCCGTCTCGAAGTGGCTCAAGACCGAGATCAAGGGGAATCCGCTGCGCCTTTGCGGGGCGGTGCTGGCCAATGGTGCGTTCAAGGCACTCAAGGAGAAAAGCAGCTACGAGACCTACGGCGGAAGCCCGCTGTTGGGGGTCAATGGAGTGGTGATCATCGCGCACGGCTCGTCCACTGCGCTGGCGGTCCGCAACGCCATCCGGGTGGCCATGGAAACCGTCGAAAACCGTGTGAACCAACGCATCGAGGAAGCGTTGGCGAAGAAGGTTGCGGCACCGATCGTGTCCGAGTGAAAACACGCCATGCGGAGGCGAACTTCGCGCTTGTGGCGGTCATGTGCCGGTTTCAATCTCCCGCCGCATGAGCGACAAGTCATCCGCGATCGAGGTTTGTGTGGCAGGCACCGGCAGTTATGTTCCGGAGCGGATACTGACCAACGAGGAGCTTTCCACCATGGTGGATACCAGCGACGAGTGGATTGTGACGCGCACCGGCATCCGCGAGCGGCGAATTGCGGCGGATGACGAGTTCACCTCGCAGATGGCCAGCAAGGCCTCGCGGCGCGCGCTCGAGCAGGCGGGCATGCGTCCCGAGGACATCGAGTTGATCATCGTGGCCACCATCACACCGGATACGCCAACCCCTGCGACGGCCTGCCATGTGCAGCAGCAGCTCGGCGCGAGCCGCGCGGTGGCATTTGATATTTCCGCAGCATGTGCCGGCTTCCTCTATGCGATGAAGATCGCCAAGCGTCTGATCTCCGACGGAGCCTTTCAAAACGCCCTGATCATCGGTGCCGAGAAGCTTTCCACCGTGACCAACTGGGAGGACCGCTCGACCTGTGTGCTCTTTGGCGACGGTGCCGGAGCCGCCGTGCTGCGGCGTGCGCGAGAAGGCGAAGGCGCGATCGCGGCCACCGAGATGGGCACCGATGGCAATCTGGCGCATTTGCTGGAAATTCCTGGCGGAGGATCCGCGAAACCGATCACGGCCTCGAATGTCAACCAGCACCTGCAAACGCTCAACATGCAGGGCAGGGAGGTTTTCAAAATTGCCGTAACCCGGATGAAGGAGGCTGCGGAAAAGGTGATCGAGCGCGCCGGCTGGACGGCCGATGACATCGCATGCGTGATTCCCCACCAAGCCAACTTGCGCATCATCGACGCAATCGCCGATCGTCTTGCGGTGCCCAACGAACGCGTATTCGTCAATCTTGACAAATACGGCAACACCTCCGCTGCGGCGGTGGCGATCGCGTTGGATGAGGCGCATCGTTCCGGGGCCTTCAAGCGCGGCGACCACATCGTGCTGGTGGCCTTCGGGGCCGGTCTGACCTGGGCGGCTGCGGCCATTCGTTGGTGACCGCTGGCGCGGTTGTTCAGGATCCGCTTCCTTGGCCCGCCGTGCGGGATTCCGGGGTTTCCGCCATCACGCCCGTTTCCACGATTTCCACCGGCGCGCCGTCCGGGGTGTAGGGCATGCGCGAGGTGGCCACCCAATCACCTGCATTCAATCCGTCGCGCAGCACCAGCACATCGGAGTTGGAAAACACCGGCTCGATGGTGGTCCGGCGGATGGTGAAACCGGGGCGGTCGATCCGATAGATCCGGTTGATGCCGCGCATCGCGCTGCGGGGGATGACAAAGACATTCTGTAGCACCACCCCTTGGATGGCGGCGCGCACCGGCTGGCCGATGCGCAGCTCCGGGGCGGTGGATTTGCGGCCGAACGGATCGTCGATGCGGGCGATGGCAAAAAGCTCGCGCGAGGTCTCATCCAGCGCGCCCTCGGTGCGGACGATGCGGGCTTTCCAAGTCTGGGGCTGCTCGTTTTTCATGTTGCCGCGCAGAGCGTCATGGAGGGTCACGCATACCGTTGGATCGTCCGGGCTGGCCGGCAGATTGACGAAAGGCAATTGGTCTGGAGCCAGCGGCAGCCGCACTTCCGCATAATCGGTGGCAAAGACCTCACCCAGCGGTGTGGTGGCACCGACCGCTTGACCGAGGCCCACGGCGCGCGTCTTGACCCGGCCGTCGAATGGCGCGCGGATTTTGGCGCGCCCCAGGTTGCGCTGCGCCTGATCGAGGTCGGCGCGTGTGGAAGTGACGCGGGCGCGTGCTTCCTTGAGCTGCGGCACCCGCAGCACCAGCGGTGAGGGGTCTTCCTCGTAGCCGATGTCTTCCCAGTTCAGCCGTGCCTGTTTCGCGCGGGCTTCTTCCTGGGCGAGCGTGGCCTCGGCCTGCGCGAGCCGGGATTCGGAGGCGATGACCTGTGCCTGCAAGTCGGCGGGATCGAGCTCGGCGAGGATATCGCCCTCGTGGAAAAAGGCGCCGTCCTCGAAACACGGATGGATCACCGAGATCGTGCCGGCCACGAGCGGGGTGATGGTGGTGGTGTGATGGGCGCGCACCGTGCCCTGCGATTCGAGGATGACCGGGTAATCGGTGAACGTGATTTCGAGTTTCTCGGTCTTGATTCTGCGGGGCGGTTGCCGTTCGGGGCGGGGTTCTTCGACAGGGGTACCCAGCCATTTCATGGCACCGAATCCGGCGGCAAGAAGGATGATGGGGATGAGAATCCGGACTAGCATGTGTGACAGTAAATTCTCGCCGCAATTCGCAGCGATGCCAGATACGATGTGCGGCTGGCGGTTATTTCGGACGTGTCAGGAAATCGCCGCCCAACGCCAGATGGAGGTCGATGCGGTTTTGCAGCCGCTGGTTGCGCAGGCGGATCATGCTGGCGCGCGCGTTGTTGGCGCGGCGCTGCGCTTCCAGCACGGAGAGGATGTTCGGGTTGATTCCCTCGGCGTAGTCGCGCTCGGCCTGTCGCTCGGCCAGCACCGCCTGCTCCATTTCGGAGGCGAGAAACTTTTCCTGTTCGGCCAGCGAGCGGTCGGCGGCCAGTGCCGCTTCGACTTCACGGAACGCCGTGAGCGCGGTCTGTGCGTAGCCGTGAATGAGCGCCTCGTTGCGGGCCAGCGCCGCGCGCGCCTCGGCCGAGACCGCACCGCCTTCCGTGAGGACCTGGGTGAAACGCCCGACGAGTGTGGCTGCCAAATCACGCCAATCCAACAGTTCCGCCAACCTTGTGGTCGAGGTGCCCCCGCTGCCGGTGATGGAAAATGAGGGCAGCAGCGCCTTGCGGGCGGCATCCGCGCGCCGGGCACTGGCAAACAACCTGGATCTCGCAGCCGCAAGGTCCGGCCGACGGTCCAGCAGATCGGCAGGAAGTCCGGCCGGCACGCCTGCGGGCAGCTTCGGCAGGTCCTTGCCGCTGCGTGCGGTGCCGGACGGGTAGCGCCCTAACAGGATCTCGAGCGTCCGTGCCGCCTCGTCGCGCTCCAGGGTGCGGGACTCCAATGCGCGGCGCGCGCCCGAGACGTTGGTGCGGCCAAACTGGATATCGAGCGCACCCTCGCCGGTTCCGCGGTAATTGCGCTCGATGATGCGCAGGTTTTTTTCGAACGACCCGAGTGTCACCTTGGCAAGCGCCACTTCCTGTTCGGCGGAAATGAGGTTGCACCACGCCTTTGCCGCATTGGCGGCCAGCGACAATCGGGCACCGCGGAAATCCTCGATCGCCGCCCGCTCATCGGCCTCCGCGGCTCGTGTGAGATCGCGCAGACGTCCCCACAAGTCCGCCTCCCAGGCGGCCGCGAGATTGAGGCCATGACTGCGGCTGCTCGGTGTGCCCGAGGAATCGCTGACGGACGCATTGCCGCTCAAGCCCACCGAGGGCCGCATGCGCGAGCGGGCGATGATGGTCGTCTCACCCGCCTCGCGCAACCGTGCCGCGGCGGTCTTGAGGTCGCGGTTGTGTCGCAGCGCCTGATCCACCACGCGCGTCAGCTCAGGGTCGCGGAATTCATCGAGCCAACCGCTGGATATCCTGCCTTCGCTGCCGGTGGAAACCGTGCGCCATGCATCCGGCGTGCGGATGGTCAATTCCCCTGCGGGTGGGGAAAAACGCCACGATTCGCATGCCGGCGGAACGCAGGCGATGAGGGCTGGAAGCAGGAAATGGCGGATATTCATGGCAGCTCGCGAAGATTGGCGATCCGTTGCCGGATGCACCCCCCCCAGCCTACGGCTTCGATTCCCGCGGGTTATCCATCGATCGCCATCCGGCAGCATTTTTTCGGAACCCGCTCTTGTCCGCCGGACGCGGGCTGCGATACGCTCGCCCAACCCCAAGCAAGCGTGGCAGTTCAACGTTCCCATCACCATGTCGCAGGCGTGCTCCCCGCACGCTGGGGGTCCACCCGCTTCCCCGGCAAGCCGCTGCATCCCATCGCCGGAAAACCGCTCATCCAACACGTTTGGGAACGCTGCATGCAGTGCGCGAAACTCGATGCAATCCTCGTCGCCACCGACGATCCGCGCATCATGGATGCGGTGGGAAAATTCGGTGGCCGTGCCGTGATGACCTCTCCGGACCATGCCACCGGCACCGACCGCATTGCCGAAGCGTTGAAGCAGATTCCCGCCGCCACCCACATCGTCAACATCCAGGGTGACGAGCCGCTCATTGACCCCGCGCTGATCGATCAACTTGCCGGGGTCATCACCACCGATGGCGGCCCCGACATGGCCACCGCCGCCAATCCCATCGACCCTGCGGATCCCGTGCTGCAGGACCCCAACGTGGTCAAGGTGGTCACCGCGCTCGATGGCCGTGCCCTCTATTTTTCCCGCTCGCCGCTGCCGTATTTCCGCAACCCGGTGGAAATGCTCCCGGCGCTCCGCCACAAGGGCATCTACGCCTACACCCGCGGCTTCCTCGAGCGCTTCGTCACCTGGCCACCCTCGCCATTGGAAATGGCCGAGTCGCTCGAACAGCTCCGCGCCCTCGAAAACGGCGCCTCGATCCACGTCATCGTCACCACGGACACCTCGCCCGGCGTCGATACCCCCGAACAAGCCCTGGAAATCGAGCGCTTCCTCGCCACGGAGCGCGGGCTGCGGTCCGCCTTGTAACCTCCCACAGCACACATTCACATGAAATACATCTTCGTCACCGGCGGCGTCGTTTCCTCACTCGGCAAAGGACTGGCCGCGGCCTCCATCGGCACGCTGCTCGAAGCCCGCGGCCTCAAGGTGCTGATGCAGAAATTCGATCCCTACCTCAACGTCGATCCCGGCACCATGTCGCCCTACCAGCACGGCGAGGTCTATGTGCTCGACGACGGCGCGGAAACCGACCTCGACCTCGGCCACTACGAGCGCTTCACCTCCGGCGTGCTCTCGCGCATGAACAACCTGACGTCCGGGCAGGTCTTCGACGCCGTCATCAAAAAAGAGCGCCGCGGCGAATACCTCGGGAAAACCGTGCAGTTCATCCCGCACGTCACCGACGAGATCAAGGCGCGGCTCCACAAGGTGAGCAATGACAATACCGAGGTGGATGTGCTGATCACCGAGATCGGCGGCACCGTCGGCGACATGGAAGGGCTGCTGTTCCTTGAGGCCCTGCGTCAGTTCGCGCTCGAGGTCGGCAAGGAGAATGTCTGCTTCATCCACGTCACCCTGCTGCCTTACATCAAGGCCGCCGGCGAGGTGAAGACCAAGCCCACCCAGCAGTCCGTCGCCAAACTCCGCGAAATCGGCATCCAGCCGGACATCATCATCTGCCGCACCGAACTCGACCTCGACGAGGACAACCGCCGCAAGATCGCCATGTTCTGCAACGTCGAGCGCAAGAACGTCGTCGCCTTCCGCGACGTGGCCCATACGATTTACGAATGCCCGCTCGACCTGCGGCGCGACAAGATCGACCGCCTCGTGGTGGACAAGATCGGCCTCGGCCACACGCCGTCGCCGGCGCTGGAGGATTGGGAAAACTTCGTCCAGCGAGTGATCCATCCCAAGCACAAGGTCACCATCGCCGTGGCCGGGAAATACATCGAGCTGCAGGATGCCTACAAATCGATCTACGAGTCGCTCATTCACGCCGGCGCGTATCATGACACCAAGGTGAAGATCGTGCGCGTGGACACCGAGGCCATCGAGGAGCGCGGGGCGCGGTCGGTGATCGGCGAGGTGGATGGCATTCTGGTGCCCGGCGGCTTCGGCGACCGCGGCACCGAGGGCAAGATTGCGGCCGCGCGCCACGCCCGCGAACACAAGATTCCCTACTTTGGCATCTGCCTTGGGATGCAGATCGCGACCATCGAGTTCGCCCGCAACGTCTGCGGCCTCGAGGATGCCAATTCGACCGAGTTCGACAAATTCACCATGCATCCGGTCATTTGCCTGCAAGAGGAGCAGAAGGGCATCGAGGACATGGGCGCGACCATGCGCCTCGGCTCCAGCGAGTCCATCCTCTTTGCCGGCACCAAGGCCGCCGCGCTGTATGGCAACAAGGACCGCATCCACGAGCGCCACCGCCACCGCTATGAGTTCAACTCGGATTACCAGGACCAGCTCCAGGAGGCCGGGCTCGTGATCTCATCGGTTTCCGCCGGCGAGGGACTGGTTGAAATCATCGAGCTGCCCGATCACCCGTTCTACGTCGGCGCGCAGTTCCATCCGGAGTTCCAGTCCAAGCCAAACGCCCCGCATCCGCTGTTCGCCGGCTTCGTCGCCGCCGCCCTCGCCCATGCGCAGGGGCGGGCTTGAAGACTTCAAGCCGTGGCGGGTTCTTGAGGAAGCCTCGGCACCGCGGCGAGCAGTTGTCGGGTGTATTCCTCGCGGGGCGATCCGAAGATTTCCTCCGGATCGCCGGATTCGACGATTTTTCCCCGGTTCATCACGGCGATACGGTCGGCGAGGTAGCGGATCACGGCGAGGTCGTGGGAAATGAAGAGCATGGTGAGATGCAGCTCGTTTTGCAGGCGGCGCAGCAGGTTGAGGATCTGCGACTGAATGGAGACATCGAGCGCTGAGACCGGTTCGTCGGCAATGATGAGGCTCGGTTCGGGAGCGAGGGCCCGCGCGATGGCTATACGCTGGCGCTGGCCGCCGGAGAATTCGTGCGGGTAGCGCCGCATGTGGCGCGGTGAGAGGCCTACGGTTTCGAGCAAACCGGCGACGCGGTCCTGGAGCGCGGGGCCCTTGAGTTTCGGGTGGCGTTGCTGCAGGGCTTCGCCGAGCGCGGAGAAGACCGTGAGCCGCGGATTGAGCGAGGCGTAGGGGTCTTGGAAGATCATCTGGAAATCGAGCCGGTGGCGGCGGATTTCGCGGCGCGGCAGGCTGGTGAGATCGATGTTCCCGAGCCTCACGCCGCCGCTGTCCGGCGGCAGGAGTTGCATGATGATGCGCGAGAGTGTGGACTTTCCGCAGCCGGACTCGCCGACGAGTCCGAGGATTTGGCCCTGTGAGATGGTGAGTGAAACGCCGTCCACCGCGACCACGCGCTCGCGGCCCTTGTGGAAGGTTTTGCGGATTTCCGTGAGTTCGAGCATGGCGTTCGGTGAAGCGGTTCCAATGCCACGCACCGTGGATGCGGAGGGCGAGCATTGTCAAGCGGCGGAGCTGGCGGCGTCGAGCCTCCATGCTGAGAGCCAGACGCGGCGGCATTCGATGGTTGATTGCCGCACGGATCGATTCAGCATCCCGGCAATGCACCTCGTCCACAGACTGTTCACGCTTGCCATCATTCCGCTGTTTTGCATCGCCGCGCCGGCAGAGCAGAAGCCCATGAACATCGTCCTGCTCTACGCGGACGATCTCGGTTACGGCGATCTTGGCTGCTACAATCCGGCATCGAAAATCCCCACGCCGCAGCTCGATCGACTGGCCAAGGAGGGTCTGCGCTTCACCGATGCCCACAGCTCGTCGGGCATCTGCACGCCATCGCGCTACGCGCTGCTGACGGGGCGCTCGCACTGGCGGGATTTCCACGGAATCGACCGCGGCTTCGATCCGCCGTTCTTCAAGCCCGGCCAGCTCATCCTGCCGGAAATGATCCGCAAGCGCGGTTACTCCACCGCCTGCATCGGCAAGTGGCACCTCGGCTGGAATTGGGACTCCATCCGCAAGCCCGGCAGCCCGCCCGCCTCCAAGAAACACGACGATTTCGATTGGAGCCGGCCGATGCGCGGCGGCCCGTTGGATCATGGCTTCGATCATTACTTCGGCGACAATGTGATCAACTTCCCACCCTACACCTGGATCGAGAACGACCGTGTGCTTGCGGCGCCCGACATCACGTTCACGCAGACTCCGCAGAACACCAAGGAAGGGAAATGGGAATGCCGGGAAGGTCCCGGGCGATCGGACTGGGATTTCTATCAGGTACTGCCGACCCTCACCGAAAAGGCGGTGGAATACATCCATGCGCGCAAGGACGGGGGGAAACCTTTTTTCCTCTACTTCCCACTGCCGTCTCCGCACGCGCCGATCGTCCCCACCGATGAATTCGACGGCCGTTCCGAGGCCGGGGCATACGGCGACTTCGTGGCGCAGACCGACGACTCCTGCGGCCGCCTGCTCGATGCCCTGCGCGAGACCGGTCTCTATGAAAACACCATCATCTTTTTCAGCGCCGACAACGGTGCCGAGGCCTACGCCTACCCGCGTGATGAAAAGCACGACCACTGGTCGTCCGCCCCGCTGCGGGGGCTCAAGCGCGACATCTATGAAGGTGGCCACCGTGTGCCGACCCTCCTCAGGTGGCCGGGCGTGACCCGGCCCGGCAGTGTCACCGGCGCCTTGTTCTCGCAGGTGGATGTGATGGCGACGCTCGCCGCCTATCTCGGTCATGAACTGCCGCGTGACTCCGCGGAGGACTCCCACGATTTCCTGCCCTACCTGAAGGGCGAGGTGCAGGCATCGCCGCGCACCACCCTGGTCCACAATACCTTCAAGGACCGCTACGCCATCCGACATCACGAATGGCTGCTGGTGGACCACTCCACCGGCACCGACCGCCAGCCGCCGATGGCATGGATGGAAAAACACAAGGTGCCGCCCTACACCGGACTCGACGCGGGACTATACAACCTGAAGGAAGACCTCGGCCAGCGCCACAACCTGGCCGGAGAGCGTCCGGATAAAGTCGCCGAGCTGCGGGAGCTGCTCAAATCGATCCGCGCCGGCAGGCACACCGCGCCGCGCTTGGCGGAGTGAGGCTGCCGTCTGGCCGGCGGCCGTCAAAATTCTGGCGTCGGCAAGCGGGATTTGATAGATTGCCGCGCCATGGAAGAATCCAAGCCGTCCGCAGCCCGCAAGGTGGAGCCGCTGCTTGGCTGGGCGGCGCTGATGTTGTTGCTGGCGGGGTGTTTCTTCGTCCTGCGGCCGTTCATGACGGCACTGATGTGGGCGATGATCCTGACGTATTCGCTCTATCCGCTGCAGCGGCTGTTCACGCGCTGGTTCCGGGGCTCGCGCACGCTGGCGGCCTGCCTGGTGACGCTCACGGTGGCGGTCGTTTTCACCGGTCCGGTGGTGCTGATCGGTGTGAGCCTGGCGCAGGACGGCAAGGATCTGGCGGTGGCGACGCGCGATTGGTTCATGTCCGCGCCGGAGGAGCCGCCGGGCTGGGTTTCCGGAATGCCGGTGTTGGGTGACGAGCTGGATGCCTATTGGCGCGCCTTCGCCGAGGATCGCAACCGTTGGATCGAGGAACTGGACGAGGCGCTCAAAACGAAGCCGCCGCGGCCAAAGAAGATCTTGGTGGAAACCGGCGACGGCCTGATGCTTCACGATGTTCCGTTGCCGCATAAGAGGGCGGTGGCGGGCGAGGCCGCGGAAAATGCGGATGAGGCCACCGAGTCGCCGCAACTGGTGATGATGATCGGCAAGGTGCTGGTGTGGGCGAAGTCGGGCCTGATCGCCGCCGGCCTGGCGGTGGGGCAGGGGGTCACGCAGGTGTTGTTGAGCGCGTTTCTGGCGTTTTTCCTGCTGCGCGAGGCACCGGAACTGTCCGAGCGGCTCGCGGTGGCGGTGGAACGCCTTGCCGGCGAGCGAGGACGATACTTGACCAAGGTGGCGGGAAACACGGTGCGCGGCGTGATTTTCGGCATCCTCGGCACCGCGCTGGCGCAATCGTTGGTGGCGTGGTTCGGCTTCTGGCTGGCAGGGGTGCCGGGTGCGGTGTTGCTGGCGGTGCTGACGTTTTTCTTCGCGGTGGTGCCCTTCGGCCCGCCGCTGATTTGGGCCCCCGCGGCGGTGTGGCTGTTCACGCAAAACCAGCCGGGCTGGGGCATTTTTCTTCTGGTCTGGGGATTGCTTGCGATCAGCAGCGTGGACAATCTGCTGCGGCCGTTCCTTATCAGCCAGGGCTCGAAGATGCCGTTCGTGCTGATTTTCGTGGGAGTGATCGGCGGCGCGCTGGCCTTCGGCTTGGTGGGAGTGTTCCTCGGTCCCACTTTGCTGGCGGTGGCCTTCCGCTTGATCGCCGAGTGGTCGGCACGCACGGTGCCGGACGAGGATTCCGGCGCGGTCGGGATTTCGGCATTGCGCGGCGGGGGCTGATGCGCGAGAGAGCGGTGCATGGCGGTATGTCCGGCGGCAATGGGGCGGGTGTTTGAGGTGTTCGAAAGAAATTTCCGCGACCGCGGCGAGCTTGGTGCCTCGATCAGCATCTGGTGGGACGGCTCCGAGGTGCTCTCGGAGGGGTATGGCTGGTGCGAGCGCGAACGGCAGCGGCTGTGGACGCCCCAAACGCTGGTGCCGGTCTATTCCGCCACCAAGGTGCCGGCGGCGGCGGCTTTGCTGCTGGCCTTGGCCAGCCGCGGATTGAACGAGCAAACTCCGGTGCGCGAGGTTTGGCCGTCCTTTCCTTTGCCGGAGGCGCGGTTTTCCCATCTGCTCTCCCACCAATGCGGTCTGGCCGCGCTCGATCGGCGGGTGGATGTCTTCGATCACGCGGCGGTCGTCGGCGCGATCGAGGCGCAAGAGCCGGCTTGGTCGTTGGGCGATGGGCATGGATACCACCCGCGGGTTTTCGGCGCGCTGGTCGATGAACCGGTGCGCCGGCTCACCGGCATCACGCTCGGTGCTTACTGGCGGGAGAAAATCGCCGTGCCCCTGCAGCTGGATTTCTGGATCGGCCTGCCGGAAACGGAATGGACGCGCGTCGCACGGCTCTACCCGGGCAAGGCGGGCACGGACGACTTGATCGACGGGTTCTACAAGCAACTCACCACCTCCGGCACCTACACGCGGCGGGCCTTTTCCTCGCCACACGGATTGCACGCCATCCACGAGATGAACGAACCGCGAGCTTGGGCCGCAAGCCTGCCGGCACTCGGCGGCGTGGGTACCGCGTCGGCGCTGGCGAAGTTCTATCAGGCGGCGATCGGTGCCATCGAGAGCCCGCTCACCCCGCACATCCGCCAGGCGTTGGCGACACCCATCAGTGCCGCTCATGACCGGGTGCTGCTGCGCCCCACGGTTTTCACCTGCGGCGCGCAGATGGACCCGCTCGATGGCAATGGCCGGAAAATCCGTCAAATTTATGGCAATTCGAAGCTCGCATTCGGCCACCCCGGTGCGGGCGGCGGCCATGCCATGGGCGATCCCGCCACCGGAATTTCCTTCGCCTACACCATGAACCAGATGAATCTCAGCGTCATGCCGGGGCTCAAATGCCAGGACATGATCGACGCGCTTTTTTCCGAAATTGCGTGAGAAAATGGTTGCCTGCTCACTGATTTGGGCACAATTTCGATCGTAATCTTCATAAAAAAAGGCAAATTACTAAGGATTATGTTTCCCGAGCACGCCCCGTTCGACGCCGCCCAACGCACGGCTCTTGAGTCGTTGATTGCGGACATGGATTCCAACCAGAAAGCCTGGCTCAGCGGCTATCTCGCGGCGAGTGGTGGCGACGTCCTGAGCGCTTCGGCCGCGACGGGAGCGGAACTGACGGTCCTATACGGCACGGAATCCGGCAATGCGGAATCGCTGGCGGATCGAGCGGTGAAAGAGGCCCGCAAGCGTGGGATGCGCGCGCGCATGAGGAACATGGCCGATATTTCGGCGGCGGATCTGACGAAAACGAGGGATCTGCTGGTGATTGTCTCGACCTGGGGCGATGGCGAGCCCCCCGAAACCGCCGCGGCGTTTCACAAGCAGCTCATGACCGGGGAGATCCCGCTGTCCGGGGTGAAATTCTCGGTCTGCGGGCTTGGTGACACCTCCTACGAGAAATTCTGCCAGACCGGCAAGGAGATCGATGAGCGGCTCGCCGCCCTGGGTGGCGAGCGGATCGCGCCGCGCCAGGATTGCGATGTCGATTTCGAGGAGTCTTTCGCCGCCTGGTTGGAAAAGTCGCTTTCCGCTTTGACGCCGGGCGCGTCTGCGGTGGTCGCAGCCGTGCCAACCGCGGAACCCGCAGTCGAATACGGCAAGAAGCATCCGTTTCCCGCGGAGTTGCTCGATGTCGTCATTCTCAACGGCAAGGGCTCGGCCAAGGAAACGCTGCATCTCGAATTTTCGCTCGCGGGCTCGGGCATGAACTACGAGCCCGGCGACGCACTCGCCGTGCTCCCGTTGAATGCGCCCGATGTGGTCGAGGAAATCCTCAAGGCGGCAAAGCTCGGCGGCGATGAAACGGTGACCGTGAAGGACGACGGCGACAAACCGCTGGCCGAGGCCCTGCGCGGGGACTTCGACATCACCGCGCTCTCGCGCAACGTGCTCACCAAACTCGTCGCCGCCACCGATTCCGCAAAGCTGCGCGAACTGCTTGGCGAAGACGCGAAGGACCGTCTCAGGGAATACATCGATGGCCGTCAAGTCATCGATGCCATCCAAGACTTCGCGCCTGAAGGCCTGCCGGCCGCCACACTCGCCGGTCTTTTCCGCAAGCTCCCGCCGCGGCTTTATTCCATCGCCTCCAGTCCGCTCGCGCACCCGGACGAGGTGCATCTCACGGTTTCCGCCGTGCGTTATCTCAGCCACGGACGTGCGCGCAAGGGCGTGTGCTCGACTTACATGGCCGACCTGCTCAAAGCCGGCGACCGCGTGCCGGTCTTCGTCCAGCCCAACAAGAATTTCCGCCTTCCCGCCGATGGCGGTGCTCCGATCATCATGGTGGGCCCGGGCACCGGCATTGCGCCGTTCCGCGCCTTCGTCGAGCACCGCGCCGCCACCGGTGCGGGCGGGAAAAACTGGTTGTTCACGGGCGACCAGCACTACCTCCACGACTTTCTCTATCAGCTCGAGTGGCAGGACCACCTCAAGAGTGGCGCGCTCACCCGACTCGACGTCGCCTTCTCGCGCGACCAGCCCGAGAAAATCTACGTCCAGCACCGCCTCGCCGAACACGGCGCCGAGGTCTTCGCCTGGCTTGAGGCAGGCGCGCACTTCTACGTCTGCGGCGATGCCGCCCGCATGGCCGGCGATGTGCATGAAGCGCTGGTTTCCATCGCCGCGAAACACGGCGGCAAATCCCGCGAAGCCGCCGAGGAATACATCGAAAACCTCAAGTCAGCCAAACGCTACCACCGCGACGTGTATTGAATTCCAAATCTCAAATCTCGAATTTCAAATCTCCATTTCCATGTCCGAAGACAACAAACTCTCCGCCAACGAAGGCATCAAGATCGCCAGCAACTACCTGCGCGGCACCATCGCCGAAGGCCTCGCCGATGTCTCCACCGGTTCCTTGTCCGCCGACGACCAGCAGTTGCTGAAGTTCCACGGCACCTACCAGCAGGACGACCGCGACCTGCGCGCCGAGCGCCGCAAGCACAAGCTGGAAAAGGCCTACTCGTTCATGATCCGCGTCCGTGTTCCCGGCGGTGTGGCGACGCCCGCGCAGTGGCTGGAAGTGGACCGCATGGCCACCCAGTTCGCCAACGGCAGCATCAAGCTGACCACCCGCCAGGCGTTCCAGCTCCACGGCGTGATCAAGAGCAATCTCAAGCGCACCATCAGGGAGATCAACCAGACCGCCATGGACACCATCGCGGCCTGCGGCGACGTGAACCGCAACGTGATGTGCAATCCGAACCCCTATCTGTCAGACGTGCATGCCGATGTCCTCAAGGTGGCCCAGGGTATCTCCGACCACCTCACGCCCAAGACCCGCGCGTACCACGAGATCTGGCTCGATGGCGAGAAAATCGAATCGTCCGAAGAGGAGGTCGAGCCGATCTATGGCAAGACCTACCTGCCGCGGAAGTTCAAGATCACCATCGCCGTGCCGCCGTCCAACGACGTGGACATTTATGCCAACTGCCTGTCGTTCATCGCCATCGTCGAGGATGGCAAACTCGCCGGCTTCAACGTTGCCGTCGGCGGCGGCATGGGTTCCACCCACAACAACGACAAGACCTATCCGCGTCTCGCCGACGTGATCGGTTTCTGCACCGTGGACCAGGCGGTGGACGTGGCGGAGAAGATCGTGCTCATCCAGCGCGACTTCGGCGACCGCACCGACCGCAAGCACGCCCGCTTCAAATACACCGTGGACGATCACGGCCCGGGCTGGATCCTCGCCAAGCTCAACGATTACCTCGGCTACGAACTCGGCCCGGCGCGTCCGTTCGAGTTCACCGACAACGGCGACCGCTACGGCTGGGTGGAGGACCACAACGGCAACTCGCACCTCACCCTCTTCATCCAGGGCGGCCGCGTGCTCGACACCGGATCATACCCGCTGCGCACCGGCCTGCGCGAGATCGCCAAGGTGCACGACGGCGACTTCCGCCTCACCGCCAACCAGAACCTCATCATCGCCAACGTATCGCCGGCCAAGCGGCCGGAAATCGAGAAGTTGCTCGAGCAATACGGCATCAAGGACAGCCACGAGAAAAGCGCGCTGCGCCTCAATTCACTGGCCTGCGTCGCCCTGCCGACCTGCGGCCTCTCGCTCGCCGAGGCCGAACGCTACCTGCCCGATCTCCTCACCGAGCTGGAGGAGACCATCGAGGATAATGGCCTCCGCCACGACGCCATCACCATCCGCATGACCGGCTGCCCGAACGGCTGCGCCCGCCCGTACATCGCCGAGATCGCCTTCGTCGGCCGCGCGCCGGGGAAATACAACGTCTATCTTGGCGGCGGCTTCGCCGGCCAGCGCCTGTCGAAACTCTACCGTGAGAGCGTGCCCTCTGCCGAGATCAAGAATCTCCTCGCGCCCGTCATCGCGCACTACGCCCGCGAGCGCAACGAAGGCGAACGCTTCGGCGACTTCTGTATCCGCGCCGGATATGTGAATGAAACCAGGCAGGGCCGCGACTTCCACCATCACCTCAAGCCGGAAGCGCACAAGACCGCGCAACCCGCCTGACCGCCGTCCATGCAAGCCCTCAAGTTCCACGCGCAGCCCGATATCGATCCGGCGTTTCTCTCCGCCGAGATCGCACCGTTGCGTGCGGGCGAGCGCATCCGGCGGCTCCACGAGTGCCTCGGCGAGCACCTCGTCGCCACCACCAGCTTCGGCCTGCAATCGGCCGTCATGCTCCACCTCATCCACGAACACGCCCCGGAAATCCCCGTCGTCTTCATCGATACCGGTTATCTGTTTCCCGAAACCTACCGTTACATCGAGCAACTCAGCAGCCTCCTGGACAAGCTCGACCTCCGCATCTATCAGCCCGCCGTCACCGCCGCGCGCATGGAGTCGCTGTGGGGAAAATTATGGGAAGGCGGGCAGGAGGACATGGACCGCTACGCCATGATCACCAAGATCGAGCCGATGAACCGCGCCCTGCGCGACCTCGGTGCCGATGTCTGGCTCAGCGGACTGCGCCGCTCGCAGTCGAGGACCCGCAGCGACCGGCCCTTCGTCGAGCGGCAGAAGAAAACCCTCAAGGCCTATCCCATCCTCGATTGGGCCGACCTCCAGGTGGACCTATACCTCCGCCAGCACGACCTGCCGCGCCACCCGCTCGCGGAAAAAGGTTATGTCACCATGGGCGACTGGCACAGCACCCAGCCCGCCGCAGACGGCGACGCCGAAACCACCCGCTTCAACGGCGTGAAATACGAGTGCGGCCTCCACCTCGAATCCAACGCATCGGACTTCCAGATCTGAGCGGATGTCCGCTCGTGACGTCTGACATGTGCAGGCGTCTGAGTTCATGCTTCAGCATGCCCTTGCCAAAGCGGGGAAAAAGATCGGCTGAAGCCTCAACTCAGACGCTGCAAGATGAGGCCTTCGGAGGCTATAACTGGACGCGTCTGTGCCCCCCTCCATGGGTGTGGCTGCCACGCTCAAAGCGCCGCCAGTTGCCGCACCAGCCGCGGGCCCTGATAGATGAATGAGGTGTAGATCTGCACAAGCGAGGCGCCGAGGCGGAGTTTTTCATTCGCGTCCGCCACCGACGAGATGCCGCCGACGCCGATGATCGGGATGCGTCCGCCGAGTTCTGTGGCGAACTCGCCGAGCACGCGGTTGCTTTTTTCAAGCAGCGGTCTGCCGGAAAGCCCGCCGGCTTCGTTGGCACGCGGATGTTCCCGGACAGCCTCGCGGTCGAGCGTGGTGTTGGTGGCGATGAGTCCGTCGAGCCCCCCATTCAGAAACACCTTCGCCAATGCGCGGATGTGGTCGTCGTCGAGATCGGGCGCGACCTTGAACACGAGCGGCACTTGCCTGCCGTGCTCGGCGGCGAGCTTTGCCTGCTCGGTTTTCAATGTTTCCAACAAGCGCGCGCTGGCCTCCGCGCCCTGCAACTCGCGCAGGCCCGGGGTGTTGGGCGAGGACAGGTTCACGGCGATGTAGCCGGCCACGGGATAGCCCTTGCGCAGGCAGACCAGATAGTCGTCGGCCGCGTGTTCGTTGGGCGTGTCCTTGTTCTTGCCGATGTTGAAGCCGATCACGCCGCGGAACGATTTCGATTCGCGCACCTTGGCGACGCCGGAGTCGATGCCGGCGTTGTTGAAACCCATGCGGTTGATGATGGCTTCCTGCGGGATGAGCCGGAACAGCCGCGGCTGCGGGTTTCCCGGCTGCGGACGCGGCGTGATGGTGCCGATCTCGATGTGCCCGAAGCCGAGCCGGCCAAGCGCGTCGATGGTGTCGCCCTCCTTGTCGAGGCCTGCGGCGAGGCCGACGCGGTTGGGAAATGCAATGCCCATCACTTCCACCGGCTTTGCTGCGGGTGGGGGTTGCAAGAGGCCGAGAACGCCGGATTTCTCCGCCATACGCAGCGCGGACATGCTGAGGTGGTGGGCGGTTTCCGGATCGCATCGGAACAGGAACTTGCGGGCCAGCGGATAGAGCGTGTCGATCACGCGCGCAGCATGGGACGGATGGCGGGCTTTGTCGAATCCACTGTCCTGCCGGAATCCAGAATCAAGCTCGCGAGATCGAATCCTTGCGGGCACAGGTTTCAAGTTCGCACTCCAGCGCTGTCCCAAGATTTGGGGACATGACAGGAATCCGGCATCCCTGCATGTTGCGCTCGTTCAGGGGAGAGGTCCCCGGTTTCAAACGGTTTCAACGACAGAAACAAAAATGGGTCGCGCGGGGGCGCGGCCCTTTTTTGTGGTTGTGATTTGGTTGTCCGGATTCCGGGCTGGCCGGGCGGCTCACTTGATCAACCGGATGGGAAGCCGGTGAATTTCCGGCCTGCAATTGCGGATTGCCAAGCGCCCGGGCAGCAGCCTAGCCTGCCCCCCGGCAGCCGCCCAGATGGGGTCTGTCCGACGAATCGACCAACGATATCGACGTGGGATTTTTGGATGCCATCAAACGCTGGCGATTGGCCCAAAGAGGGCTTTCGTCGGGAAAAAAACGCCGGGTTTACAGCGAAAACGCCGTGATCCAGGCGTTGGAGGACAGTCTGTGGGTGAAGCTCGCGCTGTTCGCCGCCTTTGCAGTAAGCTGCGGGGTGATGGTGCTGAGGTCCGCCGAGCGCACCTCGTTCGCCGCCGAGCCGATGAAGGGCGCGCTCTACGGTCTGGTCATCGCGGTGGCGGCGATCCTGATGTTTCAGGTGAGCCTCCAAACGTCGTGCCGCCGCAATAGCCGGGTGGTGCTGGTGCTCGGCGGTCTGCTTGCGCACTTGTTCTGCCTACGGATTGTCATGGCTCTGGCGGATGGCGGCCACATTCCCGAATTGTTCCGCTTTCTCATCGTTCCCTATGCCTTCGCGCCGATCCTCCACAGCGTCTTGCTCGGCCGGGCGGTGGGGGCGTTTTCCGCGGTTTTCGTCACGCTCATCGGCTGCCTTTTCGTGCCACAGGGGCAGGCTTTGGCTTACATGGTTCTGAGCATGGTGGCGGGGGTGGTCAGTGTGCTCCTGGCCCACGAGGTGCGGCGCCGTGTGCAACTCTTGCAAACCGGCATTTACGTCGGCGGGGTGACCCTGTTGCTCGGTCTGCTGGTGGGAAAACTCGACCTTGCGGCCTGTTTCGGGCCCAGCGCGATGCTGCACATCCAGGCGCTCGGTCTGGGCAGCACGGCGGCGCTCGGGACCGGGATTTTCACCGCGCTGCTCATCAGCGGCCTCTTGCCCTTGTTCGAGGGGCTCTTCCTGCTCACCACCAACATCAGTTGGCTGGAACTCAGCGACCTGAACCACAAGCTGCTGCGCCGCATGCAGCTCGAAGCTCCCGGCACCTTCCACCACAGCCTGGTGGTGGCTTCGTTGTCCGAGGCGGCGGCGGAGAAAATCGGCGCAAACGCACCGATGTGCCGCGTCTGCGCGTATTTCCATGATGTCGGCAAGCTCTCGAAGCCCGGATACTTCATCGAAAACCAGCACGAGAGCGGCGAGAACCCGCACGATACGCTCACGCCCACCATGAGCGCCCTCATCATCATCGCCCACGTCAAGGACGGCGTCGATCTTGCCCTGAAGCACAAGCTCAACCCGCGCATCATCGACGTGATCCGCGAGCACCACGGCGATTCGGTGGTCGCCTATTTCCTTCACAAGGCGCGCGAGCAGAAAAAGCTGGAGCTGGAAAAAGTCGGCCGCGGCCTGGAGAACCCGGAAGACCTGCCGGCGGTGGACGAAAAGAACTTCCGCTATCCCGGCCCGCGGCCAACCACCCGCGAGAGCGGCATCATCGCCTTGGCGGACACCATCGAAAGCGCCTCGCGCTCGCTCATCAAGCCCACCCCCGCGCGCATCCGGACACTGGTGGACGACTTGGTGAGCCAGAAAATCCAGATCGGCCTGCTCGACGACTGTCCGCTCACGCTCCGCGAGATCGCCATTATCCGGCAGAGTTTCGCCGGCACGTTGCGCAGCATGTTGCACAGCCGCATCGACTACCCGAAAGACGATGAAACGAAGTCTTCCTTCACCGCGCGCCGCGCCACCATGCGCGACACCACGCGCGGCGGTCGGTTGGTCGTGAAACCGCACGAAACGGCACGTGCGAGCTGACCCCCACCCCGCCATGTCGCTCGATATCATCATCGGCAATCACCAGCAGGCCACAGCGGTGCCGGAACACTGGCTCACCGCGCTGGAGGATGCGGCTCATGAGGCCGCCCGGCTGGCGCTCGCCCACGCTGCACATGAAGACAGCCCCTTGCATCACCTCGCCACGCTCGAAGTCGCGTTGGTGGACGATGAAACCAGCGACCGCGTGCACCGCGAGTTCATGGACATCGAGGGAGCCACCGATGTGATCACCTTCCACCACGGGGAAATCGTGATCGGCGCGGAAGTGGCGCAACGCAACGCCGCGGAATACGGCGAGCCTTTGTCCCGCGAGCTGTTGCGTTATCTCGTCCACGGACTGCTGCATCTCGCCGGCCACGAGGATGCCGATGAGGCCGGTCGCGCCGCGATGGAGCGGGCACAGGAAGAAATCGTGGCGCATTTGTGGAACGGCGGCATGCAAGCCAGGATCGGCCAATAACCCACGGCCATGCCCGCTTTTTTCCTCATCCTGGCCTGTGCCTTGTGGGGCTTGAGCTTCCCGGTGCTCAAGGCGCTGCACATGGAGCAGGGAGCGCGCCTGCCGGACGCCGACAGCGTATTCCTGACCGCATGGATCCAGTGCGCCCGTTTCGGTTTGGGGGCCTTGTTGCTGCTTCCATTCCTGCCGCGTGGGAAACCGACGCGGTTGGAGTTGCGGCAGGGGCTTTGGCTGGCCTTGTTCGGCGGCATCGCCATGGCGCTTCAGGCGGACGGGCTCGCCTACACCGAGGCCTCGACCTCGGCGTTTCTCACCCAGGCGTATTGCATCGTGCTTCCGCTGGTGGCCGCGGTGCGTGCAAGGTGCCTGCCGGACGCCCGCGTGGCCGTGGCGACAGGTCTGATCCTGGCTGGCTGCGCGGTGCTTTCCGGTTTCGGTTTTGAAAATCCGCACTTGGGTCGCGGCGAGTTGGAAACACTGCTGGCGGCGGTGTTTTTCTCGCTGCAGATTCTCACACTGGAAAATCCGCGTTACTGCGGCAACCGCAGCCGGCCGGTCACCTGGCTGATGTGCTCCGGAATCGC
>JBMTCD010000023.1:0-25676 GCA_049430545.1 Luteolibacter sp. | reverse complement strand
CCGGCAACAACTCGGCGACCATCACGCTGGCTTTTGCCATCGACAACGCGGGTACCATTTCCCTCAACGCCTCCACCACCAGCACCAATGCCATCTTTGCCGCTACGGTCAACGAGTGGGACGATCCGAATGTTGGGTCGGTCACGAATGCGTCATTATTTGGAAAATCCTTCACGCTCACCGGCAGGGCATCGGTCTCCGGCAGCGCGGCCAACCTCGCGATCACGGAACTCGGCGGCGGCGGCATCGGTATCCAGGGGGAGAATTCGAATCGCGTCGATGGCCAAGACTACACTGGAGGTGGGGTGGATAAAAATACACCGGAAATCCTGACCTGGACGCTGAATGCGCCCGAAGGACTGGCGCTCACTTTCAAGAGCTGGTCGTTCATCGAGGGAATCAATGGCGACATCCGGGTCTCCAACGGGACGACGGACAGCGACTTTGCCAACCTGGCGGCTGCCACGGGAACGCTTGCCCTTCCCGGTCTGCCGCTTGCCAACGGCGAGTTCCTGACCTTCAGGGAGATACCCGGCATTGGCGCCACCACCGGCGCGGGCATCTCCGGCTTTACATTCGCGGTGGCGGCTCCATCCACCGCGCCGGAAGGATTCGACAATGGCTCCGGCAACCAGCTCTGGACCACTGCCACGAATTGGAACCCGGACCGGGTGCCGACCGCTCCCGCCAGTGCGATCATCGATGGCTATGACGTCATCCTCAACAGCGCGGTGGCCAACGGTCCGGACGCGCTCCGGCACATCGACGGATCACTCACCGTGACCGGCAGCGGCGCGTTGTCGATGCGGTCCATGACCGTCGGCCGCGATCTCGAAAAGAATGCCCGACTGGTGATCGACGGATCGGCTGTGTCCTTCGGCTATTCCGGTTCTTCCGCTGCCGACGAATTCGCGGTGGGATCCGCCGGAACGGTGGAAACCAAACCGGATGCGGGCGGTTCCAGGCCGCTCGAACTGGGTGCCGCGAAACTCGTGCTCGACCTCGGCTCGCAGTGGATTCTCGACGGCAGCAATGCCAGCGGCCCACACCAGATCGGCGACCGCTTCACCCTGGCGAACTTCGGCTCGTTTTCGGGCAGCACGGGCGGAGTGCGCACCCGCCATTTCGATCTGCCTGCCGACCGCCGTCTCGAGCTGGTCGTCACCGCCACTTCCATCTACTATGAAGTCGTCGCCCAGTCCGCTCCCTCCGGCCCGAACATCATCATCATCAATGTCGATGACATGGCCGAGGGAATGCATTTCGGCTTCGATGGACGCGACGCAATCACCCCCACGATGGACCGACTGGTTTCGACCGGCTTGTATTTCAACCACGCCTTTGCGACATCGACCGTCTGTGGCCCCTCACGCTACTCGCTGCTGACCGGACGCTATGCATCGCGCAACACCAGCCCGATGTTCCTGAGCCGCTATCCGCTCGGCACGCTCGGCCGCTTCGGTGTCTCCGACACCGAACTGGAAAGCGACGGTCAGCACCTTGGCGCGTGGCTGCGCCAGGCCGGATACCGGACCGGCATGGTCGGCAAGGGCCACCTGATCGATGACGACCTCACACAGACCTCCAATTGGGCCGCCAAGGGACTGCAGACCTACCCGCAAAACGCCGATCCGAAAACCGACCCGGTCACCAATGGAAAAATGCGCCACAACCACCGTGTGCTGGCGCAGCGCATGCGCTCGTATGGCTTCGACTATGTCGAAAGTTATTACAAGGCAAACCTCCTTGAGCTGCGGAACGACGCACTCAATGTCCACAACCAGGAATGGATCACCAAGGGTGCCTTGGATTTCATTGAGGAAAACCACAACGGACGTTTCTTCCTCTACATGGCTCCCACCATCAACCACGGGCCGGTCCGCGACGATCTCACAAAGACCCTGGTGGGCACCGATCCTGGCTACACCAGCGCCGGATATCTGCCGGATTTGGACTACTCGTTCATGCCGACGCGGCAGGAAATCGTCAACCAGGTCGTCACCGTCGGCAAAAAGGAAATGAAATCCGCCCGCGAGACCTGGCTCGATTACTCCATTCAAGCCATCATCAACAAGCTCACCCAGCACGGGATTCGCGACGACACGTTGATCATTTTCACCTCCGACCACGGCGAGCGGACCCTCACCAACAACCCGCTCATCTGGGGCAAATCCTCAATGTTCGATCTCGGCATGCGCACCCCGCTGATCATGAACTGGCCCAACGGCATCGCCAACCCGGGACGTGTCTATGAAGAGCTGGTTAGCCATGTGGACCTCGCGCCCACACTGCTTGCGCTGGCGGGCGCCTCCGGATTGCCAACACGGCCGGTGGACGGCGTCAGCCTGGTGCCGGTGTTCAACGGCTCCAGCAGCCCGGTGCGGGAAGAGGTGTTCGCCGAGCTCGGCTACGCGCGCGCCGTCCGCACCAAGGACCGGAAGTATGTGGCGGTGCGTTATACCCCGGATGTCTATGACCTCATCGAGCAGGGCTATCTTTGGGAACGTGTCGAGGGCAATAGCGCGACCGGTGAGTTCACCGAACCACGACCCTACTACGTGAACAACCGCCAGCTCGGTTCGCTGGCGGCCAACACCCACCCGGCCAATACCTATTTCGCCGACGACCAGATCTACGATCTGAATGCCGATCCCAACGAAGATAACAACCTCTATGGTCAGGACCCGGCCGCCGCCTACGACCTCAAGAAACGCCTGGCCAGCTACATCGGCTCCATTCCGGACCGTCCATTCCGGCAGTTCAGCAATGCTTCCCGGGAATTTTCACCCTCGCCGGCCACCGCCCCGGCCGCCCCCGGCGCGGTTCGGATGCAGTTTCTCGATCCGAATGCGGTGCGGCTCAACTGGTCCGACGCCGCCAACAGCGAGCTGGGATATGTCGTGCGCAAGACCGTCAACGGCGGAAATCCGGTCATCGTCGGCGAGTATCCTTCGGGAACCACCAGCGCCAGCGTCAGCCTCGATGCCGGCACCGAAGACATCGTGCTGGAGCTGGCCAGCTACAACACGCTCGGCGACAGCGGAGTCAGCGAGGATCTCCTGGTGCCTGAATCATGGCGCTACCGGATCTTTGGAGACATCGATCCCACGCTGAGCATGGCTGTGAGCCAGTGGTCCAACGACGCCGATGGCGATGGCGTGTCCACACTCTGGGAATACGCCTACGGCACCCATCCGCTTCTTGGCTCTTCAGTCGCCCGTCCCGAGCTGCGCATCGGATCCGGTGCCGGCGGGCCGTTTCTCGAATACCTGCTGCCCCGCGACCGCCGCCGCGGACTTGAGTTCGTCGGCTCGGTTTCCACCGCTTTTTCCTCGGGTTGGCTCAGTGGTCCGCCTCATTGCGTGATCGTCGAGGACGAGGAAAACCACCTCTTGTTCCGGAGTTCGGCTCCGGTTGGAGAACTCTCACGGCAGTTCATCCGGGCTGGAATGGTCAATCCGCCCGGTGAACAACCGTGATCCGGCCCATGGTTCCGAATTGAAGCGCCTGCCTTGGTCCGGATGATTCGATCCCGGCCGAACATGCGGCAACTACTGCGGCGTCTCCTCCCAATTGCGGCCTTGGCTGGCCATGGCGTCGAGGTGCTTCATGTGGCCGAGGCTGCGGGCGTGCGGGATATCGGGCGTCCACAGACGGCGCGGCGGGCAGTTGCCCCAGGCCGGCCGGTTCATGCCGACGTAGTGATCGAAGACCACCGGCGGCTTGGCCTGATGATCGGAGACCGCTTCGCAGCGAACCGCATCGAACGCCTCGTCCACACGCAGGATGAAATGGAAGTCATGCCAGCCCTGATCCGAGTGTCGGCGCGAAAAGGCAGGTGGTAGCTCGGTGTCGCCGGCCCATGCCATCAGCGGCGAGCGCAGCAGCGAGAACTGCCAGATGTCCTGATGGCAGCGCGAGCTGTAGGCATCGGGCGTGTGAAGGCTCATGCTGTAGCCCGCGCCCTGCACGCTGTCCCAACCACAGAACGGCATTTCATCGGGCCCGGACGCGCGTTTCACATGGCCGCCTGCCAGGCCGCTGGTCCAGCCCCCCGGTGCGGCAGCCAGTTGGATCGGCATTTGCAACATCTTGTAGCGCTCCGCGAAAACGACCTGCAGGTGGATGTGAATCTCCGGCTTGCCGGCGTAGAGGGTCACCCCAAGACGGATTTTTGAATCGCCGAGCTTCTGGTCGGCAAAGGCACGGACTCGCAGGGGACCACTGTCCTCAAGCGTCCACTCGAGACCGTCCAATCGGGAAACAATGTCCTCGTTGAAGCCGGTTTGGTGGAAAACCCAGGTGTCGCCGTGATCCTCGCGCAGGTGGAGCGAAAGCCCTCCGGCACCGAGCGATTCACGACCTTTCCAACGGATTGAGCGGATTCCCTTGGCACCGGTTTCCAATGCGAGATCACCATTGGCGAGCCGATGGCTGTCCGCCGTTGCCGGACCGGAAAATGCCGGGGCGGGCGGGCTGGCTCCGTCGAGCAGTTTGAAAACACGCTGACCCTTGGCGGGAATCCGCACGGGCATCACCGCTCGATGCATCATCGCGCCCATGTTGGGCTCGGAGGTGACCAGTTGGAAGGGCACCGCCTGGCCATTCTCATCGGCAAACCAGCGCTTGCCCCAGTCGTCGAAATCAATGAACGGCTCGCACTCGATGCAGCCGTCGAATTCGTGCGCGGAACCATTGAGCAAAACCAGCCGCTGTTCGTTCTCGCCGCCCAGGGTGGCGCGGGCGTGACGGCGGCTGATGCGGACGACTTCCTCTTCGCCGACGATGCTTGCCCGGCCCTGCATGTGGCGGGTGGATATGTAGGACGAGGGCACGCTGGTGCCTGCATGAATGTCGTGGAACTCGGTGAAGGCGAGGTCTTTCCAGGCCTCGTTGATACGCGCGATCGATTCGGCTTTGGCCTTGTCGTCGGTGCTGAATATCTGCGCCAGCTCCTCCGCCTGCTCGAGCAATCGCTCGCCGCGGTGCTGCACCTGCTTGATGTCGTGCATCACGCTGTAGCAGCCGGGGAAGGTCTTTTGTAGCTCGCAGTCGACCACGGGCATGATGTCGCGCCGGGCTTCGGCCTCGGCGAAAAAGTCGTCGACGGTGCTGAAGCGCAGCTCGATATCGTCGAAGGCGTTGCGGTGCTCGATGAGCCACTCGATGGTCGCCTTGGTCGGGCCGCCGCCGTGGTTGCCGAGACCATAGAACATCATCGTGTGCCCGAAGGCCGGATCCGCGGCCTTCACCGAGAGGTCGATCTGTCCATGAAGATCGTCACTCCTCGTCACGTAGCAGGGGGCGATGCGGTAGCCGATCACCTCCGAGCCGCCACTGCCTTTCCAGCGGAAGGTCTGCGCGGGCAGACTCACCTGGTTTTCGTTCGGGCGGTGAAACACATATCCCGTGTAATCCAGCTCCCGCAAAAGATCAGGCAAGGTCGCGGGATGACCGAAGGTGTCGACATTGTAGCCGATTTTCGGGGCATGGCCGAAACGGTCCTTGAAATACCGCTGACCCAGCTCGATCTGCTTGCGCCAGCCGGCTGCGGTCGGAAGATTCGCATCGGGTTGGATCCACTGGCCGCCGGCGATCGACCAGCGCTTTGCCTCCACCAGCTCGCGCACCGCCGCGAAAAGTCCCGGATCGAGATCCTCGATCCACTCGTATAGCCAGGCCTCGCCCCGGGTGTAGCGGAACTCCGGATATTCATGGCAGCGGTCCACTGCCGAACGGAAGGTGGCCAGTGCCTCGTCGGCTCCGGCCTGCCAGTTCCACAGCCAGATCGGGTCAAGGTGCGCGTTGGCGATGAGGTGAACGACGGTCTTGGGCATGGGAGAATGGATGCGTATTGGAGTGGACCTGCGGCGACGCGCTCGCAACCCCCCGCCAAAAAAGACACGAATCGGCGAATGAGTAAACGATAAATCAATCGTGCGAATCGATTTCCTTGTCACCCAGCCGAGGGCTGAGTATTGGATAACACCATATGAGAGCAAGGCGGCTCGCAAATCAGTGCCACCCATATTTTGAAAAAAACCCTTGCCCGGATGGACTTCACTGATTAATCGTTTCTTCAGATTTCGCCACCACTCACAGCCTGTCCATTCCCGGCATCTTTCAAAGCCAGGGAACGAGAGCGGTCCTGTGAACCGAGCGGAATCGCTGCGCGCAAAACCCCGGTTCCTCATGCCCAAGGAGCCAAATCTGTCCATTCCATCCACTAACCCACCATCATGCAACCCCACCGATCCAACCGGTATTGTCTCCCGTGCCTGTCCCGCCACCTCTACGCCTGCGCCGCCGCGATGGCGCTCGCGACTGCCCCGCTTCATGCGGAAGTGAAGGTTGAATTCAAGAATACCGGCCTGCTCAACACAGCCAACACATCCATAGGCACGGTCACTCTCGCTTTCACCGTGGACGGCATTGGCAATGTGATGCTCAATGCGAGCACCTCCAGCACAGCCCCAGCCTCGGTCAATGCGGTGAACGCATGGGATGGACCGGTCGGCACCATCAGCCATCCGGGGGCTTTCAACAGCACATTCACTTTGACGATGGGCGGTTTTGCAACCGTGACTGCCACAAGTAGTGATCTGAGACTTACCGATATCTTTGGGGGTGTTAGCACAGGCGGCATTGTCGGCGTGCCTGGCAGCAATCAATACCGCATCGACAACAATGCGAACGAAACGATCCGGTTCACCGCCACTTCGGTGCCCGCTGGATCCAAGCTCAAGCTCACTTCGATGAACTGGCTCAATTCCAACGGCAGTCCCACGCAACGTGCTTGGAGCCCTTCGCCCTCGGTCAATGCGACCAATGCGGTGACGACCGCCGGTGGGACTTGGGATCTTTCCTCCAGCGGCTTCACTCTTGGTGCGAGCGAACTGGTCAACTTCGGAACGACGTCGACGGGAGACACGGGCAAGGGCTATTCATTCAGGGCCATCAGCTTCGACATCATCGATGCCAGTTCCATCCTGCCGCCGGCCGGCCTTGTGGCGACCACCGACGGCGCGAAGGTGGATTTGAACTGGAGCGATACGTCCTCGGCGGCCAGCTACTCCGTCTATCGCAGTGAAACCCAAGGCGGGCCATACGGCGCGGCGATCGCGAGCGGCCTCACCACCAGCGATTACACGGACAACACGGTATCGACCGGCAGCACCTATTATTACGTGGTCACCGCCACGGATGCGACTCCGACGGAGAGTGGCAACAGCAACGAGGCATCCATTCTGGTGGCGATCCAGCCGCCTGCTGCTTTGACGCGCACCCAGGGTGACGGCGTGATCAATCTCGACTGGGCCGACAATACATCCGGCATCCTTGATTTCTACAGTGTTTACCGCAGCGAAACACAAGGAGGGCCATACACCCAGGTGGCCACCAGCTTGACCACCAGCGAATACGCTGACGACACGGTCACCAACGGCACAACCTATTACTATGTGGTAACCGCGACCGACAATGTGGCGGCGGGTGAAAGTGCGAACAGCTCCGAGGTTTCGGGAACTCCGTTTGTTCCGGTTTCCGGATCCGCGCTCTTTGCTCACCTTGATGGCTCGGATTCGGAGAGCGTCACGGTCGATGGAAGCGGCATCGTCAGCCTGTGGGCCGACCAGACGGCCAACGGCCTGGATGCTTCCAGCACGGGCGGCGTCGGCACGGTCCTCTACCCTGCCTCCAGCCAGGGCGAGACCGGGCTGGACGGTCTGGACATGGGCTTCACGCCAGGGAAAAGCACCCTCCGTTGGTTCACCGCCGCCCAGCAGGACCAGTGGCTCAATTTCAACAGCGGTGCCGGCGCCCTGCCCTACGGCGGCTTTGCGGTCTTCACGGTGGTCCGCCCGGATACTGTGCTCGGCGGCACCAGCCGCGATGTCGTCATGAGCAGCACGGAAAGCAATTTCGCTTTGCGCTACGAGGGTGGCCGTCCGCAGGTCCGCCTGGGCAATGCCGTGCTCCAAGGGACCCTGAACGCAGTCAGCCCGGGCAAAACCGTGGTGCTGGCCGTGAACTACAACGCCACCACAGGCCAACTGCATCTCTGGGACTCCGCAAGTGGTGCCACCTCCACCGCCACCGTGCCTGCGGCGGACTTCTCGAGTGGTGCCGACCTCTTCCTCGGTGGCAGCGTCAACTCGGACCAATACATGAAAGGGATGCTCGGCGAGGCGAAGGTTTATCGCGGGGTGTTGTCGCCAGCCGAGTTTGGAAATGAAATGGCGGGGCTCGCTTTCAAGTGGACGGGTCTCCAGACGCCATCCGGCCTGACCGCTTCCTCGGGTGACGGCACGGTCGTTCTCGACTGGAATGATCAGGTTGCGGATTTCTACACCATCTACCGTGGCGAAGCTGCGGGCGGCCCATACACGGAGCTGGCCACCAACGTGCTGACCAGCACTTACACGGACACCACGTGCCAAGAGGGCACCCGATATTACTATGCGGTGTCAGCCACCGAGTCGAGCTACGGTGAAAGCGTTTACAGTAACGAGGTCGCCATCATTCCCTTCACGCCTGTCCCGGGCAATTCACTCTACGTCCACTTGGATGCCACCAATGCCGCCAGTGTGACTACCACCTCCGGCGTGGTCAATGCCTGGCAGGACCTCACCGCCAACGGGATCAACGCGGTCGAGGTTGCCAATGGCACTCCGGCAGAAGATATCGATACCGGCGACGTGCGCTACCCGAGCACCAGCCTCAGTGGTTCCGGCCTCGCGGGACTTGACTTCGGGGTCGATCGTAACGTTCTCAAGCTCTTCGATCCCGCCGGACAGGACGCCTGGCTCGATTTCTCAAGCGCCGGTCTCGCGCAACCCTACAGTGGCTTCGCGGTTTTTATCGCCCTCAAGGCCGATTCGATTCTGGGGGTGACACCGGATTTCGCACGGGATGTGGTTTTTGCCAACGCCGACAACGTTGCTGGCAAGTTCCTGATCCGCTATCAATCCGGACGGCCGGAAATGTATCTGAACGGCGTCGCGGCGGTCCAGGGAGCCAACCGCATCGTGGCGGGTGACACCGTTATCCTGGCCGCGAACTACAATGCCGCCACCGGTGCCTTGGAATTCTGGGATTCGGCCAGCGGCTCCTCGGCGAACGCCACCGTGCCTGCGGCGGACTTCTCCAGCCTCAAGGGCATGCTGCTCGGGGGAAGCGTCAACGCGGCACAGCGCATGCATGGCATGATCGGCGAGGTGAAGATCTATCGCGGCACCATGACTGCCACGGAATTCGCCAATGAGCGTGATTCGCTCGTCACCAAGTGGGTCGCCGCGGCCCAGGGCGGCTACAGTGCCTGGCAGACCGCCAACAACACAGCCGGGGCGGTCGATCAGGATCACGACGGCGATGGTGTCAGCAATGGTGTGGAATACCTCCTTGGTGGCGAATCCGACACCACCGGCTTCACTCCGCTGCCGGGCGTGGCCGACACCGCAGGCGTGCTCAGTGTCACCTGGAACAAGGGCACGGGTTTTTCCGGCGACTATGGCACCGATTTCTGGATCGAAAGCTCGACCACTCTCATCGGCGAATGGACCACGGAAACCCTCCCCGGCGGCAATGTCACCGACGACCCGGGCTTCGTGAAATATACCTTCCCCGCGCCGCTGACAGGCAAACGGTTTGTCCGGCTCAAGGTCGCCGGCCCGTGAGCTTGAAGCCGGACCGGATGTGATTTTTCGGAGCCAGCGTTTCTCCGGACCACAGTGGGGCCGTCGGCCGGATAGCCGTCGGCCCCACGTTTCTTGAGCCATTATTCGCAAAAATGCTTCTCAACCAACCCGATTCCAGGCTGGCCAAGGCGTCCGGAGCTTCCCAAGCTCTGCGCATGCCGATCGCCAATGGAGGTGCCAAGCTCCGCGACATCGCCGAGTTGCTCGGGTGTTCGGTCGCGACGGTCTCCAATGCCATCAACGGTCGTGGCCGCATGAGCGCGGAAATGCGGCGGATGATCCTCGACAAGTGCGCCGAGTTGAATTTCGTCCCCAATTCCGCAGGACGCAGCCTTCGCCTGCAACGGACCGATGCCGTCGGCGTGATCTACGCCCCGTCGTTCGCCGAGTTGTTCGGTAACGTTTTCTACGCGCGGATCATGGAAGGCTTGGCCGAAACCTTCGGCGCGGCAGGCCTCGATCTGGTGCTCGGCAATCGAAGGGACGCGGACGGATTGCCTTCGGTGGTGCGCCAAGGCAAGGTCGATGCTCTGGTGGTATTGGCCGGCGTTTTCACCGCCTCCGATTATGAGGCCTTGCGCCTCTGCCCGGTGCCGCTGTGCATCGTCGATGGCCACGTCCGCTCGTTCGAGGCCGACTCATTGACCAGTGATGGTTTCGGCGGCGGACAGCAGGTGGCCGAGCACCTGTGGCAGAATGGACATCGCAACGTCTTGATGATCGCTTACCGCAGCCCGCTCTACAATATCGAGCAGCGCATTGCAGGATTTTTCTCCGGGCTGAGGGCCTGCGGAATGGAGGTCAACGAGACGGAGTCCCTCATCCGGGTGGACAATGACGACGAAGCCGCCCGCGAACTTCTTGCACGACTCGATTCGGCGGAGCCGCCCACCGCTGTTTTCACGGTCAACGATACGATGGCCCTGCACCTGATGGATGCGTTGGACCAGGCTGGCAGGACCGTGCCGGGCGATCTTTCCATGGTTGGCTTCGATGACGATCCGATGGCGTCCCGTGCCCGCCCGCCGTTGACCACCGTCGGCCTGAAAAAACGCGACATCGGGGCGGTAAGCGCCCGTCTTTTGCTCGAGCGCCTCGCCAATCCCGACAAACCCATCGTCCAACAGGTGCAGCCAACCCGGCTGGTCATCAGGGAGTCGGTCGCGCAACTTTGATCCGTGAGTTCGCAATAATTTTTTGCAAATCAATGGAAAAACGTTTACTCAATCTGGCTGGCCGTTTTGCTTCCTCCCGCCCGCGCAATTCGCTCGCTGTCATGCAAAGACGGCCGCCGCACAATGATGAATTGTTCCTGAGATGAAGCGCTTCCATCCGATTCTGCCGTCACTCGCCGTCTGCCTCTTGGGGTTGGTGGTGGTTTGGCACAATCAAGCACCGCCCGGGACTGATTTCGGTCAAGCCGACCAAGCGCCTGCTGCAGAGGAATCCGCGCCATCTCAGGCCGGTAGGCTGCCTGCGGTTCGTCCGGTTGAAGCCACAGCCCGGGGGCTGCAGGCGGCGCTGGCAAGGCTCGACGACATCCAACTGCCAACGAGGGCGGATCTTCTTTGGGAGCAACCCATGACGGAGCCGGTCTTTGAGGAATTCCGCCACTGGGCGGCCTCATTGCCCGCTGCAAGAGCCGGCACGGATCTTCAATACGGCGTCAAGCTTGCGCGGCAGCGCCGCAGTGAATTGCTTAACCTGATCGAAAAGAACCCGCGGCGGGCGCTGGAACTCGCGGTGCCCTATGCCATGCGGCAGCGCTTGCCGCAGGAGATCAAGGACTTGCTGGAGGAGCGCGTGGACGCGCAGGGCGACCTGCTGGTGCAGTCAGCGACCTTGGACGATGACCGCGGCTGCATGACAACGCGTGTTGCCACACTGCAGGATGGCAGGGTGTTTGAGACTTACACCTATGGACGCCGCAGCGCCATGCCGACCCGCGACAATATCGCCATCCACGGCGTGGCGTTGGATGGCAAACTCGCCCTTTCGGATCTCCCGGGGCGTGTTTTGGAGCCGGCGGAAATCTCATCCAGGCTGGCGGCGGGTATTGTGATGGAAGAATGTCCAGACCTGCCCGGCGCCGGGCTTCAAACGGATGCTGGCCATGAAATGGTGATCGCGTTGGGTGACCGGCGGATGACCCGCAGCCGCAGTGAGGACCAGGCCATCGCCGCCCTGCTTGATGAGGAGAGGGCCGAGCAGTCCGGTGAAACGGCCGCCGCAACCGGCGATCTGGACGGCGTGATCGCGGCCAGCCCGTGGACCGAGGGGCAAAAGACCCTGCTGATCATCCGCGTGGATTTTCCTGACGCCCCGGGGCAGGTGGTGAGTGACGCCACGCTGGGACAACTCATTGCGGACACGAACGATGTCTACACCGCGATGTCCTCCGGCAAGGCGTCCTTTGCGCTGCTCGGTCAAGGTTCAGCCATTACGCCAACATTGAGGATGCCAAAGAATTCCTCGAATTACAGCAGTTGGACTTCGCTGTCCAAGGTGTTGGATGACGCCCGTGCCGTGGCGGCCGCGGCAGGCTACAACTATCTGGACTATACGCATGAAGTGGTCGTCACGGGGCCCAAGCCCCTGGTCGCAGGCACTGCCGGGGTGGCAAGGCTGGGCGCGCGCGGGGCATGGCTGCACAACTCGCAATGGAACCTCAAAACCTGCGCCCATGAGCTGGGGCATAATTTCGGCCTGCCACACTCCGCTGCCTGGGACACGGATGATGGCAGCGTCATCGGCCCGGGCGACGTGTGGGATTACGGCAACGTCTTCGACATGATGGGCGTGGGGTCCTCGCCGCATTCCAGCCGGCATTTCAGTGCCAGTGTGAAGGAGTTTCTGGACTGGTTGCCTGTCACCGACGTGGTGAAGCTCACGACCAATGGCACCACCACCACGCGCATCCGCGCCATGGACAGGGTGCAGGCGGATGGAAACAAGCGGGCCCTCGTCGTGGAACGCCCGGGAAGCTCGGATGATTACTGGATCGAGCACCGCCAGCTCTACGGCACGAACCACGGCATGCGGGACGGCGTGCTGGTGAACTGGGCGAGCATCAACGGCGGCTACCAGCAGCCGCTCCTGCTCGATATGAGGCCGGATACTTCTGAAAAGACCGACGCGGTCCTGCCGATCGGCAGGACCTTCTCCGATGCCGCGGCAGGCATTCATATCACACCGGTGGCCCGCGGCACGGACCCGGACGGCGTCAACTGGATCGATGTCACGACGACCCGTGGCAGCGTCCCGGGCAATCTCAAGCCAGTGGCGGGCCTCAGCGCCACCAACTCCAACCCGGCGATCAATGGCAGTGTCACCTTCACCTGCACCGCCAGCGATCCGAATGGCGATACGCTCGCCTACTTCTGGGATTGGGGCAATGGAACGACGACGGCCAACAACAGCCCCATCGCCAGCAAGAGCTGGCCTGCGGCTGGCATCTATTTCGTGCAATGCACGGTTTCCGACATGAAAGGCCTCAGCACCACGGCTGACTATGTGGTCCAAGTGGGGGCCACTGCCACGTTTTTCATCGAGGGCGTGGTGAGGACCATTCAGGGCGCCCCCCTGCAAGGGGTCGTGGTGACCGCCTCGCCCACCACACTGAAAGCCACCACCGATGCGGGCGGCCGTTACATCATCACCGGTCTGGCGGCGGGTGCTTACACGCTTACCGCCTCGTCAGGCGTGCCGGATGGTTTCACCAACCCGGTGACGGTGGGTCCCAGCCGGCAGGACAGGAACTTCGTGCGGCAGTCCTATCCTTTGACATGGGATGCGAATCCAGGTGTCGCCGGAGCCCAGGACGGCAGTGGCACCTGGGCCTCCGGTGCCGGAAACTGGCGCAATCCAACCACCGGCGCGAACAACCAGAACTGGAGCAATGCCAACCTCGACCCAGCCACCTTCGGCGCGGGCACGGATGGCAGTTATGCGGTGGCCCTTTCGGGAACGGTTCAGGCCGGTGGCGGGATCACCTTCGCCAACACCGGATACACGCTTTCGGGAGCCGCGCTGCTGCTTCACGACGGCACCAACAACACCTCTGTCAGCGTGGCCGCCGGCAAGTCCGCCACCATCAACTCAACCATCACCTATCAACACAACAAGCCGGCCACCATCACGATGGACCCGGGAGCCGTCCTGAATCTCGGCGGCGGTGCAAGCAATTCACAATACAACTTCAATGGCGCCGGCACCGCCAACATGACCGGTGGCACTTACAACGCCAACGTCGGCAGCATGGCTGCCGCCACCTTCAACCAGACCGGCGGGGACTTCAACATCACACCCGGAAACAATGTCGGATACAATATCTCCAGCGGCAGCCGCAACGTGAACTTCACCCTCACCGGCGGCACCCTGACCCTCAACGGAAACAACACGACACCCACCGTCAGCAACGCCTACCTCGGCATCGGAAACGGAACCGGCATATCCAACACAGCCACCATGACGGTGAAAAACGGCGCCACGGTGAATGTCGGCACCACCGCCAGCCGGTCCGGCGAGATCCGCATTGCCAACACTCCGGAATCCAACGCCACGCTGGACGTGCAGGATGGAACTCTCAACGTGGGCACCGGCAGCAGCGACAACAAGATCTACTTTTTCAAGGCCGGCACGGTCGATGCCCCTTACCTCGCACTCATGCGCCAGTCCGGCGGCACCGTGACGGCAAACGGCATCCAGTTCGGCGGTGATTCCGGCAGCCATGATTCCGCTTCGTCCGCTGTCCTGCAACTCGCTGGTGGCTCGCTCTATGTCGGTGCCCAAGGCATCACCCGCGGTTCCGCCGCGGGCAACCTTGCGGTCGCGATCCAGCTTCAGGGCGGCACGCTTGGAGCCGACCAGAACTGGAGTTCCTCACTGGACATGCAACTCGGGAATGCCGGTGGCGGCGTGAGCATCCGCGCGCAGGACAGCGGCGGCACCGGGCGCAACATCATCCTTTCCGGCAACCTCTCGGACGATGGCGAGGTCAACGGATCGCTCACCAAATCCGGTATTGCGGATCTCATCCTGAGCGGTGCCAACAACACCTACAGCGGCGGCACCACCATCAACTCCGGACGGCTCTTCATTTCAAACGCCGGCGCTCTCCCACCAGCCGGGCCCGTTCTGGTCAATGCCGGCACCCTGAACTTCAATGTCAGCGGATTGCCCGTATTCAACCAAAGCATCACACTGTCCCCGGGCGCGAGGCTGGCCGTGCGCAAGGCGGCCACTCTCGCTCACGTCACTCTGCCGGCTTCGGGCTCGGTCGTTTTCAACAACGACGACCAGAACACCGTGGACTTCAGTCTGGGCGGCAGTGTCGCCCTGAGCGGCGACCTGACGGTCCAAGTCGGCGGAGGCCCGGGGACTCCGGGCGCTGTCACCCTTGCAGGGACTATCAGTGGCAGCGGCGGATTGAATAAAACCCAGGCCGGCACACTCATTCTAACCGGTGCCAACAGCTATGGCGGTCGCACCACCGTCTCCGCCGGAACCCTCGCGCTGGCCGCCGGCAGCACGGCTTCTCCCATCACGGTGGCGTTCGAAGCCAAACTCGGCTTCACCCTGGGATCGGCCGTCACCTCCACTGCGGCGCTCACGCTGGCACCCGGCCACGCAATCACCATCACCGGCACTCCGGCACTGGAGAGCTACACGTTGTTTGCGACATCTGCCGCCATCACGGGGACTCCTTCACTGTCCGCCCCGATCCCGGACTATCAACTCCGGGTGGTCGGAGGAAACCGACTCGTGCTGGTGACCACCGGGTCTCGCTACGCCAATTGGTCGGGCGGCGCGGCTTTCGATGCGGATGCCAATGGCGACGGCGTGAGCAACGGTCTGGCCTTCCTCCTTGGCGCGCCGGACAAGCAGGCCAACGCCGTGGGTTTGCTGCCCGTTCCGTCCCGCAGTGGAGGCAACCTGGTGCTGGCCTTCAGCATGCGCAATGCAACCCACCGCGGCAGCGCCACACTCAGCGTCCAACACAGCAGGGACCTGGGTGTTTCCGACCCGTGGACCACGGTCACGGTGCCGGATGCCACCGCCGGCCCGATCCACGGAGTCACTTTCAATGTCATCGAGGGCGATCCACTCAACAGCGTCACGGCGACGATCTCCTCCACTGAGGCTGGCGGCGGCAGGTTGTTCGGCCGTCTCTATGCCAACGAGTAAAAAACCCGACCCGCTGCATGCCGGCCCCGCTCATCCGCTGAAACCCACATGACCGCCAACCATTACTTCGGCATCACCGACTATGTCTTCATGGGGCTTTATGTCCTGGTATTGATCTTCCTCGGCTTTTATCTCAAGCGCCTCGCCTCGCGCAGTCTTGATAATTACATCTGCGGCGGGAAAAACATCCCGTGGTGGGCGATGGGCATCTCCGGCATGGCGAGCTTCCTCGATCTGGCAGGCACTGCGGTGATCGTTTCCTTCCTGTTCATGATGGGCCCGAAGGGCTTGTTCGTCGAATTCCGCGGCGGTGCCGTGCTGGTGCTGCCGTTCATGATGCTGTGGACCGGCAAGTGGCACCGCCGTTCCGGCTGCCTCACCGGCGCACAGTGGAACATCTACCGCTTCGGCGATTGCTGGGGCGGCCGCGCCTCGCAATTGATGGGGGTGATCGCCACGGTGCTCACCACCATCGGCATGCTCGCCTACCTGATCATCGGCGCGGGCATCTTCCTCTCCACCTTCCTGCCATTCTCGCCCGAGGCCTGCTCGCTCACCCTGCTGGCGATGGCCACGATCTACACGATGATGTCCGGATTCTACGGCGTGATCTTCACCGATCTGTTCCAAGTCGCCATCATCCTCGTCGCGGTGGTCTATATCTCGGTCAAAGCCTTCACCGGCGTCGGTGACGCTGCGGAAATCTCGGAGATTGCCATGAAGGTGACCAGCAGCCCGGACTGGATCAATGGCACTCCACAGTGGAACGTCCACGTGCCGGAAGGCTACGAGGTTTACAAACACCTGTTCATCTTCGCGTCCTTTTACCTCGTGCGGACCATTGTCGCCGGCCTGGGCACCGGTGCGGACCCGCGCTACTTCGGCGCGAAGAACGACCGCGAGTGCGGCAAGCTCTCGATGCTGTGGACGCTGCTCATGACCGTGCGCTGGCCGATGATGATCGGCATCGCGGTGATGGGCCTCTATCTGGTGAATGACCTGTTGCCGGAGCAGGCGAAGCTCAAGGAGGCCGCGGAGTTGATTCACAAGGCCCATCCGGAAACCCCCAAGCCCCAATGGGGCGCGCTCATTTCCTCGATCGCCAACGAGCCCGGAAAGCAGGATGCCGCGCTGGTGGACTCGCTGAAATCGCTGCTCGGCGAGGACAAGTGGGCTGAAAAAATGAACCTGCTCAGCTACGAGGGCACCGTGAACCCGGAGAAGATCCTCTCCGCCGTGTTGATGATGTCCGTGGCCGAGGGCATGCGCGGGGTCCTCGTCATCGCCTTGATCGCTGCCGCGCTCTCGACCTTCGGCAGCTGGGTGAACCTGGCGACGGGCCAGTTCGTCAACGACTTCTATCACAAATGGATCCGGCCGCAGGCGCAGACCCGCGAGCTGATCTTCGCGAGCTGGGCCACGGTGGTGGGCATAGTCATATGCAGTTTTCTGTTCTCGCTCACCCTGGACAGCATCAATGACATCTGGGGCTGGATGATGATGGGCTTTGGTGCCGGATTCCTCGTGCCGGCATTCCTGCGCCTCTACTGGTGGCGCTTCAATGGCGCCGGCAGCGCGATCGGCACGCTCATCGGCATCGCGGCGGCGATCGTCCAGCGCCTGCTCTGGCCCGATCTCAACGAAGTCTGGCAATTTGTCTTCGTGCTGACGGTCGGCTTTGTCAGCTCGGTCACCGTGGCGTTGCTCACAGAACCGACCAGTCCCCAAGTATTGCGCAAGATGTATCTTGAGACGCGGCCTTTTGGCGTATGGGGGCACCTCAAGGAAACGCTGTCCCCCGAAGAGCGCGCGAAAACGTCGCGCGAGCACCGCCAGGATCTCTTCGCGTTGCCATTCGCGCTGGTCTGGCAGACGACGCTGTTCCTTGCGCCCATGCTCTTCATCATTCACAACTGGGAAGGCTTTGCCGCTGCCGCCGCGATCTGCCTCGGCTCGTTCGCCGCGATCTGGCTCCTCTGGTTCCGCCACCAGCCCAACGGGAATTTTTATGAACAACCGGAAGAAAAACAAACCGGGCAGGCTCATTGAATCCATGGCCGCAGGCGTGTTCGTGCTCACCATGGCCGCCTGCGGAAAACCCCCAACGGAGCCCGGTGAGTTGGCAGAGATCCGCATCGATTCATCGACGCTCACCGGCAAGGTGATGTGCGGCTATCAGGGATGGTTCCGCACGCCTCAGGACGGTGAGGAACTTGGCTGGAAACATTACCGCAACCAAACAAGCGGCGAATTCAAGCCCGGCGAGGCCGGCATCGAGTTCTGGCCCGACATGTCGGAATTCGCGGATCACGAGAGCTTCGAGACCGCCTTCCGCCATGCCGATGGCAGCGTCGCCAAGGTGTTCAGCTCGGCGGCCAAGGATACCGTCCTGCGCCATTTCCAATGGATGAAGGAATATGGGATCGATGGCGTGTTCGTGCAGCGCTTCGCAACCGAGGTGACTGACGGCAAAGGCCGGGCCGATGACGCCACGGCCCGTTCCGTCAATCGGGTGCTTCAGAACTGCCGCGCCGGGGCGGATCTCCATGGCCGCACCTATGCGGTGATGTATGACCTCACCAGCATGTCCGCCGCGCGCATCGCCGCCGTCAGGGATGACTGGCGTTTCCTCGTAAAGGAGATGGGCATTCTCAAGGATGCCGCCTATCAAAAGCATGCGGGCCGTCCTGTGTTGGCCCTGTGGGGAGTGGGCTTCCGCGGGCGTGACTACGGGCCGCGCGAGATCGGTGAATTGCTCGATTTCCTCAAGAACGATCCCGAGTGCGGCGGGCTCACCATCATGCTCGGCGTTCCCACCTACTGGCGGACCGGCGATCGCGACGCCGGTCCGTTCAATCAATGGAAGGCCATCTATGCGGCCGCGGACATCATCTCGCCATGGACGGTGGGGCGCTTCGGGGGCATCAAGTCCGCGCGCAATTACGCCTCCAATGTCGCCAAGCCGGACCACGAATGGTGCGTCGCCAACGGCAAGGAACACATGCCGGTGGTTTTTCCCGGCTTTGCATGGTCCAATCTGAAGAAAGGCACCGATGAGAACCCGGACGCATTCATCGACCGCGAAGGCGGCCGTTTTCTTTGGGCGCAATACGACGCGCTCGTCCGCACCGCCGGCGCGACCATGGTCTATCAGGCGATGTTCGATGAGCTCGACGAAGGCACCCACATTTTCAAGTCCAGCAACAACCCGCCGGTGGGTGCCAGCCGGTTCCTGACCTATGGCGAGCTTCCCACGGACCATTATCTGTGGCTGGTCGGCGAGGCCTCGCGCAGGGTCAGGGGAGAGGAAGTGTTCTCTCCCGAACTTCCTGTCCGCGCCGCCCCAACTTCCAAGCCGGAATGATTGCACGGGTTCTCATCCCATTGTGCATCGCGCTGTCCGCCTCCTGCGGCAGGACGCTTGCCGCCGAGCGGCCCAACATCGTCATGTTCGTTCTCGACGACCTGAACGACTGGGTCGGCCCGCTCGGCTACCGGCAGGCGATCACGCCAAACATGGACCGCCTCGCGGCCAATGGCATCACCTTCACCAACGCGCACACGGCCGGAGTCTTTTGCGCGCCGTCGCGCAGCGCGTTTTTCACCGGTCGTCATGCCTCCTCCACGGGATGTTACACCACCCAGGTCTATCACCATGACCGCCCGGAAATCCGTCCGCTGCAACAGGTGCTTCGCGATGGCGGCTATGCGACATTCGGTGCGGGCAAGCTCTTTCATCATCCGGCCGGCTATGTCGATTTGCGCGGATGGAACGAGTTCTTCGTGCGTCACGAAAACCAGAAACAACGTGGCTGGCCACTCGACAGCTGGACCACCGACATGGCGATCCTGCCCGACCCCTACCCGGCCAGCGTTTTCAATCGCGGCAGCAAGCCGGCCGACGGGTTTTTCCTCGAATGGGGGCCGCTTCCCGACGCGGATGAAGACAAGATGGCTGATACCATCCGCACCGGCTGGGCCTGCGAGGTGGTGAAGCGCAAACACCCCAAACCATTCTTCGCGGCGGTCGGGCTCTACGCGCCGCACTTTCCGAACTACGCGCCGAAGAAATACTTCGACCTCTACGATCCCGACAAAATCGTCCCGCCGCCTTGCAACGAGCGCGACCTTGAAGACCTGCCGCCCGGAATCCGCAAGGCAAAGGAGGCGCGCGCCGCCCACCACCGCAAGCTGGAGCGGCTTGGTGCCGTGAAGGATGCGATCCATGGTTACCTCGCCTGCATTTCCTACGCCGACGCGATGCTCGGCCGCCTGCTTGAGGCGATCCAATCCGGCCCGAACGCGAACCACACCATCGTCATTTTGTGGAGCGACCACGGCTATCACCACGGCGAAAAATTCGACTGGGGCAAACACACGCTGTGGGAACGGACCTCGAACGTGCCCTTGATCATTGGCGGCAGCGGCATTGCAAAAGGCACGAAGGTCGATGCCACCGTCAGCCTCATCGACCTGTTTCCCACCATCACCGGGCTGGCCGGTGCGAAGGATGATCAACCGCGCGACGGAATCTCGCTGTTGCCAGTGCTCAAGGAGCCCGCGACGGCGCGCGATCGCGAGATCCTGCTGCCGGGCATGAAACCGGAGGAATTCGCCATCATCAACCGCGACTGGCGCTACATCCGCCATGCGGACGGCGGCGAAGAGCTTTACGACCTCAACAAGGATCCCAACGAATGGGAAAACCTCGCCGGCAAGCCCAAGCATCGTCCGCTCATGGACAAAATGCGGCAAAAGGCTCCCAAAACCTTTGCCATGCCCGGTCCGCAGGCAGGCGAGCTGAAACTTGTCACCAAAGGCCAGGACTTCCATTGGGAATCGAAACCAAAGAAAAAAGCCAAATCCGATTGACCTGCGCCTCCATCGACCTTGGCTTTCATTTGCACGCCACTTCAAGCAGCCGATTGGTGACCCCTGCCTTGAAATACGACATGCCATGAAAAGCATCCCGCTTGCCTCGATCATCCTCGCCGCCTTGCTGGTCAGCGCGTCCCACGCGGACACCCCGGCTCCGCGCCCGAATTTCGTGATCATCCTCACCGATGATCACGGCTACGGTGATGTCTCAACCTACGGTGCGAAGGATGTGCGCACGCCCCACATCGACCGCATTGCCAACGAGGGCATGCTTTTCACCGCCATGCGGGCGAACTGCACGGTCTGCTCGCCGACGAGGGCGGCCCTGCTCACGGGACGCCATGCCGACCGGGTCGGGGTGCCGGGGGTGATCCGCACCCATGCGCGGGATTCCTGGGGGTTCTTTGACCCGCAGGTGCCCACCCTTGCCGACCTCCTCGGCGGCGCGGGATACCACACCGCCATCATCGGCAAGTGGCATCTCGGACTCGAATCGCCCAACCTTCCGAATGAGCGCGGTTTTGAATATTTCCACGGCTTCCTCGGTGACATGATGGAGAGCTACACGACGCACCTGCGCCACGGCCGCAACTACATGCGTCACAACCGGGAGGAGATCAAACCCGTGGGCCATGCCACCGACCTGTTTTCCGACTGGGCGGCCGATTACCTGCGCGGACGCGCCAAGTTTCCGGAAAAGCCGTTCTTCCTCTATCTGGCCTACAACGCGCCGCATTTCCCGATCGAGCCGCCCGCCGAATGGCTGGCGAAAGTGAAGCAGCGCGCTCCCGGCATGGATCACCAACGTGCCGCCAATGTCGCGTTCGTCGAGCACCTCGATGCCGGCATCGGGCGCGTGCTTGCGGCTCTCGATGAATCAGGGCTCGCACAAAACACCGTGCTCGTCTTCACGGCGGACAACGGCGGCGCGCTGTCCTACGGGCAGAACAACGATCCGTGGCGCGGCGAAAAACAGCAGCACTACGATGGCGGCCTGCGCGTTCCGTTCATGGTCCGCTGGCCCGCAGAAATCAGGCCAGGAACAACCAGCGATTACGCCGGATTGCTGTTCGATCTGTTTCCAACCTTTGCCCGGCTCGCTGGCGCGAATCATGCCGAGGATCTCGACGCACGCAGCCTTGTGCCGATTCTGCAGGGCGGCGGAATCACCGAACCCCGCGACCTGTATTTCGTCCGGCGCGAGGGCGGACTCAAATATGGAGGCAACAGCTACGAGGCGCTCATCCGCGGCGATTGGAAAATCCTGCGCAATGATCCGTTCAGCCCCTATGAATTGTATCATCTTGGCAATGATCCGCTGGAAAAGACGGATCTTGCGGCGACACAGCGGAAAAAACTTGAGGAGCTTGTCGGAGCAATCCGCCATCATACGCAGCGCGGCGGCGCCACGCCCTGGCAAGCTCCCAACCGCTGATTCACTGCCGCCCGGTGAAACAGGCCGCCGCCGCTTCTCCATTCAGCCCTCGTTCCAAGCCCACACCATCACCCGCCCGATTGCCATGAAACGCTTCCTTCAACTCATCCTGATCCTCTGTCCCTGCGCGTGGGCCGCCGTCACACCGGTGCCCGACACGGTTTTGCCCGAGGGCATTCCAGGAACGAAACCCAGGAATGTCGTATTCATCCTCTCCGACGACCACCGCCACGACGCGATGAGCTTCCTCGGCCATCAGTTCGCGCAGACTCCCGTGATGGATTCGCTCGCCAGGAACGGCGCCTATCTCAAGAACGCGCTCGTCACCACCGCCTTGTGCTCGCCGAGCCGCGCCTCGATCCTCACCGGCCTCTACCCCTTCCGCCACCGCGTCATCGACAACAACCGCCCGATCCCGCCAGGCACGGTCTATTTCCCCCAATACCTTCAGAACGCCGGCTATGCGACCTGCTTCATCGGCAAGTGGCACATGGGCGGCGAAAGCGACCGCCCGCAGCCCGGCTGGGATCGCTGGGTCAGCTTCGCCGGCCAAGGGGAATACCTGCCGCCGCACCCGGGCTACACGCTCAACGTGGATGGCGCGCGGGTGAAGCAAAAGGGCTACATCACCAGCGAACTCACCGACTACGCCATCGACTGGCTCAAGCAACAGAAGCCCGCGGAAAAACCATTCTTCCTCTACCTCTCGCACAAGGCGGTGCACGCGAATTTCACGCCGGAGGAAAAATATGAGAACAGCCTCGCCAACCTGCCGTTCCAGCGTCCCGCGAGCGAGCAATCCACCGCCCGCGATCCGCTCAAGCCGCGCTGGCTGCGCGACCAGCGCAACTCATGGCACGGCGTCGATTTCCCCTACCACAGCGAGCTGGACATCGAGCGTTACTACAAGCGCTATTGCGAGACGCTGAGGTCGGTGGACGACAGCATCGGCCGCGTGTTGCAACAACTCAAGGACATGGGGATACATGACGAAACCCTCGTCATCTACATGGCCGACAACGGCTTCATGTTCGGCGAGCACGGGCTCATCGACAAGCGCGTGGCTTATGAAACCTCCATGCGCGTCCCCATGCTCGCCCAGTGCCCCGCCCTCATCAAACCGGGCACCGTGCTCGACCAGATGGTCGCCAACATCGACGTCGGCCCCACGGTGATGGAAGCGATGGCGCTGCAAACCCCGGAACACATGGACGGAGAGAGCTTCCTGCCGCTACTCCGCGGCGAGAACATGCCATGGCGCGAGCGCTTCCTCTATGTCTATTATTGGGAAAAGAACTTCCCGCAGACCCCCACCACCTTCGCAATCCGCACGCCCAAGGCGAAATACATCACCTACTACGGCCTGTGGGACTCGGATGAGTTTTATGACCTTGCCTCGGATCCGGATGAGTCGCGCAACCTCATCCATGATCCGGCACGCCGCGCCGAGGCCAAGCGCATGGAGAACGAACTCTACCGCATGATGGGCGAACTCGGCGGCATGGAAATTCCGCTCAACCAGCCGAAAGGTGGATTCAACGACAAACGCCTCCGCAGCCGCGGCGGCGACAAGGCCGCCGATTTTCCGCCGTCGAAAGTCGTGGACAAACCGCTCAACAAAAATGCCGACTGAGTTTTGGCGAATCGGCATATCTCATCCTTCAAACCACTCACACATGAAAAAAACCACCTGCATGATCGCGGGCATTGAATTCGGCGGCACCAAGACGGTGGTCGCCGTGGGTGATCGGGATGGAAAACTCATGGAGGAGTTTCGTTATCCCACGACCCATCCGCAGGAAACATTGGGCCTGGCGATCGAATGGATTCGCCAGCGCGGCATCCCGGAAGCGCTGGGAGTGGCCGCCTTCGGGCCGGTCATGCTGGCCGACAGAGGCGAGGAATACGGACGCATGTTGGCCACGCCCAAGCCGGGATGGGCGGGTTTCTCGCTTTCCGCCTGCCTGCGTGCCGCATTTCCCGCTGCCCGCCTGGTCATCGGGACGGACGTAAATGCCGCGGCTCTCGCCGAGAGCCATTCGGGTGCGGCGCGCGGGCTGGCGGATGTCGCTTATATCACGATCGGCACGGGGATCGGTGCCGGCATTCTCACCGGCGGCCGGCTGGTTCACGGCGCGCTGCATCCGGAGTTCGGCCACTTGAAGGTCCCGAAGTTTCCCGGCGACGACTTCGCGGGGGTATGTCCATTCCATGGCGATTGCCTTGAAGGGCTCGCCAGCGGGCCGGCGATCGCCGCCCGTTGGGGCATGGCGGCGTCCGCACTGCCGTCCGGACACAAGGCATGGGAGGTGCAGGCATGGTATCTGGCGCATGGAGTCCTGGCACTCGCCGCGATCGTGTCCCCATCCCGAGTGGTGATTGGTGGCGGCGTTTCGCAGGCGGAGGGATTTCATGCTCGGGTCGAGGCCGCGTGCCGGAAATTGTCCGCAGGCTATTTCATCCATGTGGAAGGCGATGATTATGTTGTGCCGCCGGCTCTGGGGCAGCAGGCAGGCATCTGCGGAGCGCTTCTCCTGGTGGCTTCCTGCTGAGATCACGGATTCGCCGCAAGACCACTTCATTGGGCAAGGAGTGGCAAACATCCGGATTGCAGCGGATCTACCGCGCAAACCTTGCTGTTCTCGCTACCGCTTCGGTGCCGGCCCGACCGTTTCGCCATCGACAAACTCCGCCTTGGACAGTGTCTGCCGGCGGTCCTCCTTGCCGCGGGCGATGTGGTTCGCCCAGCGCACGATGCGGCGCAGCACCGGGCGGTAGTCCCAGCGAATGTGCGCGATCGTGGGCCTGCACCAGGTGAATGTGTGGTGGCCATCGGTGCAGACCAATGAGACATCCGCCGGCACCTCCTGGCTTGCGAACCATTGCAGAACGTCGCGCGATCCCGAAGCCACCACCCAGGCGTCCGCCCGGACCTCCCGGACGAACCGGGAAATGCGCTCGACGTCCATGCCGAGGTCGAGCAAGGTTTTCTCGGTGAAAAAAGAGCGATGCCCGGCCTGGGTGAGCTGGTGGTGCAGCAGGTTCGGAACACGTTCGGCGTAATCCGTCATGCGCGGAATCCGGCACAAGAAACGGTGTTGCGTGCCCCGGGGCAGGGCGGCGGAAGTGTGGTTGCGGGGCCCCTTGCCATGGGCGGAAGATCCATTCACTGATCGTCCCGGAATTCTAGTCCATGCCTGTCGGCATTTCGAGTAAACGTTTAATCAAATGGTGCTTCCAAAGCAAGTAATAATTCGGATCACGGAATGAAGCGCCGAGCGTGGTTCCGGCCCGCCTTGCGTCCAAACCTGCTCATGAATGAGCAGCTTTGGATCTCAATTTGGCTTGTGCAGCATCCGTAGTCTGCAACAAAGACACCATGATGAAACAAAATCTACTGTCATCTGTCCGGATGAGGCAGTCAGCGGGTCTGGCAGCCGGCCTGCTGCTGGCCGCCTCGGCGGCCACTGGAGCGGAAAAAC
>JBMTCD010000022.1:0-26553 GCA_049430545.1 Luteolibacter sp. | reverse complement strand
CCTGAATTTTTCCCAGTGATGAAGCGGAGCCGAGAAACTCAAGCCAAACGCCCTAAGACTCTTTCATTCTCATTTCCAAGCCGGTTTATCCCGGCGCTTTCACCGACCCCGGTTATTTTCCTTTTTGGGCTTACCTTGGCGCGCATGTCCGGCAGGGCTGCCAGCCATCTCCTTCCATGCCCTCGGCCCACCCCCACCATTGCCGTCTCATCTTCGCCACCAATCACCGCGAGCCGGGAGGCCCCTTGCCGGCATCGCCATTGCTTTGCCCAAGGGTGGTGACAAATGCCGCTTGCGGATGAGCCTGATGCGGTTATGCATTGCGGCATTCAATCACCACCCTTCAAAAAACCATGGGAGTCCCCGAACTGATGGATCTCAAGCGCCGCGCCGGCATCGCGCCGTGGCGGCTGCGCCTGGCCGCATGGGTGGAATCCCGCGCCATCCAAAGTGCGATCGTGGTGGTGATTCTCTTCAACGCCGTGATCCTCGGCTTGGAAACCTCGCCTGAGGCGATGGCTCGCTGGGGCGGCTTCCTGGTGGCGCTGGACCGGCTGTGTCTCGCCATTTTCGTGGCCGAGTTGTTGGTGAAGCTGGCGGCTTACCAACGCCATTTCTGGCGCAGCGGCTGGAATATATTCGACCTGCTGGTCATCGCCGTGGCCATGGCACCCGGTGCCGGGCCATGGGCGGTGCTGCGTTCGCTGCGCGTGTTGCGGGTGCTGCGCTTGCTCACCGTGATTCCCTCGCTGCGCAAGGTGGTGGCGGCGTTCCTGCATTCCATACCGGGTTTGGCCGGCGTGTGTGCGGTGATGGCGGTGTTTTTCTATACCGCGGGCGTGCTGGCCACGCGCTTGTTCGGGGAGAATTTCCCGCAGTGGTTCGGCACACTGGGCCGGAGCCTTTACTCGTTGTTCCAGATCATGACGCTGGAGAGTTGGTCGATGGGCATCGTGCGGCCGGTGATGGAAAGCCATCCCTACGCATGGGCGTTCTTCGTGCCATTCATCATCATCGCCACCTTCACCATACTCAACCTGTTCATTGGCATCATCGTTTCCACCATGCAGGAACTCTCCGTGTTGCCGGACCCCAAGCAGACGCCGCCGGAACTCGTCGAGTTGCTCGAACGCATGGAAGCCGACCTGAAGACGCTGCGCGCCACGGTCGAGCGGTTGAACGGACCGGAAAACGGCGATTGACGGGCCGCCGCCGGGGCGGCCGCCTGAACTCCGCGGAGTGTCATCCCGCCGAGATCCGGCGCATTGCCGCGTTCGCAAACACGGGGGCACTATGCTTCAGCAGCCGCCAGGCGTCCCGGGATGCCTTGGTTCAGCGCGTGCACCGAGCCGCCGACCGGCGAGGGAAACGACCACGAATGCCGCAGCGCCGCACCGAGGAAATGTTTCGCGGTTTCCACCGCCCAAGGCAGCGTTTCGCCACCGGCCAGCGCGGCGGCGATGGCGGCGGAAAACGTGCAACCCGTGCCATGGCTGCCGGCCACCGCGATGCGTCCTTCGCTGAAGCGAAAGGCCTCGCCCTTGTCCAGCAGGAGGTCGAGGCAGGTATCGCCCGGCAAATGGCCGCCCTTGAGCAGCACCGCGGTGCCGAAGCGGGCCGCCAGTTCGCGGGCCGCCGCCTCGAGCGCGGATTCGTCGGGGATTTTCCTGCCCAGCAGCACTTCCGCTTCGGGCAGGTTCGGCGTGATCACCCGGGCCAGCGGCAACAGCGATTCACGATACGCCGCCAAGGCCTCGGGTTCCAACAGCGGATCGCCGGTGGAGGCCACCATCACCGGATCGACGACGAGCGCGAGATCCGGGCGGTTTGTCAGAATTTCCGCCACCGCCCGCACATGCGCCGCGGAAAACAACATGCCGGTCTTCACCGCCGCCACCGGGAACGAATCGAGCAGCAGCGAGACCTGGTCCGCCACGATGTCCACCGGCACCGGATGGACCGCGCGCACCACGTTGGCCGTTTCCGAAACCACGCAGGTCACCGCCGTGAGCCCGTGCACGCCGAAGTGCTGGAACGTTTTCAGGTCCGCCTGGATGCCGGCACCCGCCGAGCAATCGGAGCCGGCAATGCTGAGGGCGACGGGCGGGCGATGAGGCGGGGACATGGCGCGGCGGCAAGGTCGCATTTGAGCAGGGCGCATCAAGCGGCGAATCACCGCGCATGCCGGAGGACGCGCGCGGCAGTTGCGTATTGGCGACTGATCCATGAATCGCCTCCGCGTGGATGAAATGCCCATCTGCAGCGATCTGGGGTTGCCTTGCCATGTCCGCTTTTCAAGCATGTGCGGCAGCTTCCAACCAACCCATGCCCCACCAAACCTTCATCGCCGTCGATCTCGGCGCCGGCAGCGGACGCGTGATCGCCGCCACCGCCGATTCCCACAAAATCGAACTCGAGGAAATCCACCGCTTCGACAATCCCGGCACCGACTTGCCCGGCGGCTCGTTCTGGAATCTGATCGGCCTCTACCGCGAAATCCTCGAAGGCCTGCGCCGTGCGGTGGAGAAACACGGCGATTCGATCGCCTCGATCGGCATCGACACCTGGGGCTGCGATCACGGCTTGTTGGGACCGGATGGCAGTCTGTTGGGGATGCCGCACCAATACCGCGATCCACGCCACGAGGGCATGCCGGAGGCGATGCACGCGCTCATGCCCGAGGCGGAAATTTACGCCCGCACCGGCATCAAGACGAACTTCTACAACAGCTCGCTGCACCTGCTGGCGGAAGCGCGGAAAAACAATCCGGCGCTCATGCATGCCACCAGCCTGTTGTTCGTGCCCGACCTGCTCGCCTTCTGGCTCACCGGCCGCCGCGCGGTCGAGCGCACCATCGCCTCGACCTCGCAGTTGCTCGACCCGCGCAGCGGCGATTGGGCATGGGGGGTGATCGACGCGCTCGGCCTGCCGCGCGGCATTTTCGGTGAAATCGTCGCGCCCGGCACCGTGCTCGGACCGCTGCGCGACGAAGTGGCCGCGTTCATCGGCAAGTCCGGCATCCCGGTGGTCGCCGTGGCCAGCCACGACACCGCCTCGGCCGTGGCCGGCATCCCGATGAAGGGCAAGGGCAACTTGTGGCTCTCTTCCGGCACCTGGTCGATCATGGGCATCGAAACGGCCGAGCCGGTGACCTCGCCCGAGGCGCTCGCCGGCGGATTCTGCAATGAGCTGGGCGTGCAGGGCAGCGTGCGATTCCTCAAAAACATCGCCGGCCTGTGGCTGATCCAGGAATGCAAGCGCCAGTGGGAGCTCGATGGCGACAGCCCGGACTACGCCGAAATGGCCGCCATGGCCGACGACGCGGAGCCGTTCACCGCTTTCATCGATCCCGATGATCCGTTGTTCGCCAGCCCCGGCGGCATGCCGGGGAAAATCCGCGCCTGGTGCGAAAAGACCGGCCAACCCGCGCCCGCCGACAAAGGCGCGATCCTGCGCGTGGCCACCGATTCACTGGCAATGAAATACCGGGCCGTTTTCGAGAACATCAAGTCGCTCACCGGCTTCGATTTCCAACGCCTGCACGCCGGCGGCGGCGGCACCAAGAACGAACCGCTCAGCCGCGCCACCGCCAACGCGCTCGGCATCGAGGTCGTCGCCGGCCCGGTCGAGGCCACCTCGTGCGGCAACGTCATCCTCCAGATGCTCGCCACCGGCCATCTCACGGATCTCGATGCCGGCCGTGAATTGATCCGCCGCTCCTTCGACTTCCGCATCTATCAACCGCAGGACACCGGAAAATGGGATGAAGCCTACGCCAGTTTCAGGAACCTGGCCGGCTGAGACCGCGGCCAAAGGGGGCGATCCTGCCGTATCAAGTCCGTTGCACGTGGCAGGTGCGAACAAGGCATCGACCCGGGAGGTTGGCTTGACCGGCCCATAGGATGGCAAATGAGCCATATGATATCTGGAGACGTCATCCAAGCCGTCGCCATCGATCTAGTTGTCATTGGAAAGCCCGCTGCTGGCGGGGGCGATTGGTCAGCCCGCGCCGGTGTCCGCTTAGAAATCCACGACCCCAGCTCGCTGCCGTGCATCGCGGCGACCTTTGCCGCAAATTCCCGCGACGGTTTCACGTGGCATCCCATCATGCGTTCTCGCCACCCACGGGCCGCCCAGCCCAAATCCGCGGAAATTGCCCAAATCCGTTCAAATCCTGCCACTTCGCGAAATCCACTTTCCTTTTCGAGGCTGGCAGACTTTTATCAAGCATAGGAAAAAGAAGCAAATGTTCCATTTCATGAAAACCGTGCACTCATCCACGAAATCGACGCCCAAGACCCTCCGGCTTGGCCTGGCAATGTGGTTTGGCATCACCGCCCTGGCCCAGTCAGCGGACAAGAAGCCCAACATCCTGCTCATCATCGCCGATGACATGGGCTACTCCGACATCACCTGCTTCGGCGGTGAAATCCGGACGCCGCACATCGACGCGCTCGCCAACAGCGGCATCCGCGCGACGAATTTCTACGTTGCCCCGACCTGCTCGCCCACGCGCTCGATGCTGCTCAGCGGCTGCGACCACCATGTGGCGGGCTTGGGCAACATGGAGGAAACCATGGGGCCGACGCAGAAGGGCAAGCCCGGCTATGAAGGTCATCTGAACGAGCGCGTCGTGCCGGTGGCGAAGATATTGCGCGAGGCGGGCTATCACACCTACTGGGCGGGGAAATCCCACATGGGCTACGAAGAGTCCCAGTGGCCGGCCGCGATGGGCTTCGAGCGGGATTTCACCCTGCTGCAAGGCGGCGGCAGCAACTGGAGCGACATGACGTATCCAAACCCCGCCCACCCGAAGCTCACCTTCACCCTCAACGGCAGGAAACTCGACAAGCTGCCGGACGACCACTTTTCCTCGGAAGCCTACACCGATTTCATCATCAAGAGCAACGAGGAGCACCGGGCCGACGGCAAGCCGTTCTTCGCCTACCTGAGCTTCCAGGCGGTGCATTCGCCCTTCGCCGCGCCGGATGACTGGCTGGACAAGTTCAAGGGCGTCTATGACAAAGGCTACGATGCCATCCGCGCCGAGCGCCTCGCGCGCATGAAGGAACTGGGCATCATCGGCAAGGACACCGTGCCCTCGCCGCGCGTGCCCAGCATTCCCACATGGGACACTCTCACGCCCGAGCAGAAAAAACTCTCCGCCCGCCGGATGGAGATCTATGCCGCGATGCTGGCCAACATGGACCATCACATCGGGCGTCTGATCGTTCACCTCAAGCATACCGGGCTGTATGAGAAGACGTTGTTCGTTTTCCTGTCGGACAACGGGCCGGAGCCAGTGGAACTCGCCACCATTGTCGAAACGGTTTTCAGCGAGGATGCCAGGAAGTGGTTCTTCGAGAACTTCGACACCCGCCCCGAGAACTGGGGCCGCAAGGGCTCGGCCGTGGACTATGGCGCGGCATGGGCGCAGGTGGGCTCGACGCCATTCCGCTTCTACAAGGCCTGGACCGCCGAGGGCGGCATCCGCTCACCCATGGTCATCGCGGGAGCCGGTGTGACAAACACCGGCGCCATCAAGCACGCCCTGATGCACGCGACCGATCTGGTGCCGACTTTCCTCGAACTCGCCGGAGCGAAGCATCCCTCCGGGACCGACAAGAAACTCGCACCGCTGCGCGGCAAATCGCTGGCCCCGTTGCTGGCCGGCAAAACCGAGTCCGTCCGCACGGAAGAGGACTGGATCGGCGAGGAGCTTTTCGGCAACCGCATGATCCGCCAGGGCGACTGGAAACTCAGCTTCATCCTCAAGACCGCCGGCGGCAGCGGCGAGTGGGAGCTTTTCAACCTCAAGGACGATCCCGGCGAGACCAGGAACCTCGCGAAACAAGAACCTGAAAAAACCAAAGCACTGCTCGCGCTGTGGGACAGATATGTCGAGGCGAACGGCGTGATCCTGACCGATGACGGTCCCTTCAAGGCGAAGAATTAGCGTTGAGTTACCTCACAACCATGCAACTCATGAACACCAAAACCATCCTCGCATCCGCCATCCTGCTCGCCGCCATCCCGGCATTCGCGGGCACCACGGCCCCGGCACTTGACGAACCCCGGCTGAGCGTCACCACCGACTCCGGCTGGCGTGTCAGCACCTCCATGTATGTCTGGACCACCCGCCTCGATGGCGACATGACGTTCAAAGGAAAGACCGTTCCGGTCGATGTCCCGTTCGACAAGATCTTCGACAACCTCAAGTTCACCTTCATGGGCCTGGTGGAGGTGGGCAAAGGGAGATGGAGCTTCATGTCCGATCTCTTCTATGCCAGGCTGGAACCTTCCGTGAGCACCGCACGTGCGGACTTCGATTCCCAGATCGAGCAGTTCATCGGCAACTTCGCCGTGTTCTACAATGTCGTGGAAACCCCAACCACCCGTTTCGATGCCTACGGTGGTGCCCGCGTCAACTGGATGGAGACCGATGTCAAGGTCAGGGGCAAGGTGCTCGGTTTCGTGAACTTCGATGAGTCCGCCGACAAGACCTGGATCGATCCCATCGTCGGCTTCCGCGTCCATCACGACTTCAACGACAAATGGTTCGTCCGCGCGCTGGCCGACATCGGCGGCTTCGGTGTCTCCTCCGACCTCACCTGGCAGGCCATGGCCTCGCTCGGCTACCGCATCACCGACCATGCCTCCGTCGGTCTCGGCTACCGCGCCATCGACACCGACTACACCAGTGGCGGCACCACCTACGACGTCACCAGCCACGGGTTGTTGCTGGGATTGGAATACCGCTTCTAGGATTTCCGGCGGCGGAGCCCATGAAATGCGGCGACGGTCGAAAACCGCATTCCGACGAGCATCGACGGCCTTGCGCCGCGCAATCCCTCGTTCAAAGTGCTCGGCTCCCGACCCATCGAAACCCCGCACCACTCGATCATCGGCGACCGCGGCAAGGGCGGCTCGCCCGACAGCTCCGACGGCGTGGTCGAATATTGGAGTTCCCACCTCAAATCCGCTGATTCCGAAAAGATCGTCCCCGGCCCGCACGGTGCCTGCGAACATCCCGAGACGCTGGATGAACTCCGCCGCATTCTCCGGCTGCACCTGGAAGGGGACTGATTCCGGGGCTTGCTAGCGCGCCAACCGGCATTTATCCAAGTGTGGTCATCATGCGAACCTCGCTCATCCTGCTATCCTGCGTGGCCTGCGCGTCCTGTGTTCTTGGGCCGCAGCCTGGAACGCCCGAAACTCCCGTGCCGGGCAGCATCCGTGGCGATTCCGCGCCGCATGGTGCCTCGTTCGGCAACAAAGCGTGGCGGCAGGTTTTCACCGATTCCACGCTGCGCTCGCTCATCGAGCGCGCACTGGAGAACAATCCGGACCTCGTCGCCGCGACCTACCGCATCGAGCAGGCGCGGGCCCAGGCCATCGGCGCGCGCTCCGGGTGGTTCCCGCGGCTGGACGGCAGCGCCGGTGCCAGCCGGGACCGCAATCCGGCCCTGACCATCGGCGGAGGCGGCGATTGGGCCACCTATGACATCGGCGGCGCGCTCAGTTGGGAGCTCGACGTCTGGGGCGGCATCCGCCGCAGCAACGAGGCCGCGCGCGCCCGGCTGCTTGAAGCCGGATACCGCCGCGACGCGGTCCAGACCTCGCTGGTCGCCGCCGTGGCCACCGCCTACATCCAGCTCCGCAACCTCGACGAGCGCCTCGCCATTTCCCAACGCACCGTCCAAAGCCGCCAGGCCTCGCTCGATCTCGTCACCTCGCGCCGCGACGGCGGCGTGAGTTCGGACCTTGAAGTGGGCCAGGCAGAGGCCCTGCTCGGCCAGGCCCGCACGGCGATTCCGGTCACCCGGCAGGCGACCGCCGCCAAGGAAAACGAAATCCGCGCCCTGCTGGGCGATTTCCCGGCATCCGTCGCGCGCGGCGGCGGGCTCGAATCGCTCGATTCCAAGGTCGGGATCATGGCGGGGCTGCCCTCCGACCTGCTCGCCCGCCGGCCGGACATCGCCGCCGCGGACCAGGCCTATCAGGCGGCCGTCGCCGGCATCGGCGTGGCCGAGGCCTTGCGCTTCCCGTCGCTCTCGCTCACCGGCAGCGGCGGCGTGCTGAGCCGCGAACTCGACAATCTGCTCAAGCGCGACTCGACCACGTGGTCGATCGGCGGGCGCATCGCCGGGCCGATCTTCGACGCCGGCTTGAACCAATCCCGCACCGAGGCCGCCCGGGCGCTGGCCAAGGAAGCGCTCGCCGACCACGACCGCGCCGTGAAGCAGGCGTTCCGCGAAGCCGCCAACGCGATCGACGCCCACGCCAAGACCGGCGAGATCATCACCGAGCAATCGCGCCTGGTCGAAGCCAACCGCAAGGTGGCCCGCGTCGCCAGCGACCGCTTCGAAGGCGGCGAATCGAGCTACCTCGAAGTGCTCGATGCCGAACGCAGCCTGTTCGAATCCGAACTCGCCCTGGCCGACGCCCGCGCCAACCGGCTGCTCGCCGTTGTCGAAGCCTATCGCGCCCTTGGCGGCGGTTGGAAATGACCCGCCGCTGGAACGCCCCGCGATGGGGAAATGCTCATTGGCGCGAAATTTCGCGGGCGAGGCGGGCGAGGGCTTCGTTCATGGCCATGACCCGCGTGTGCTGCGGCCCGGTGGCAACGAATGGCCCGCCCTCCGCGATCACGCTGCGGAACGGCCGCGGATTCAAGGCGGGGCCGTGGACGGGCTGGAGTTTCCAGGTGCATTCGAGCACCAGCGCGCCGCTTTCATCCGGCTCGAAACGGGTGACGCGGATCTCCAACAGCGTGTTGTAATCCATCGTCACGAACGATTCGACGGGCAGGATGTTGAGGGAGTTTTCCAAGCGCCCGAGGTTGGCGGCCATCACACGCGAGATGCCGGCGTCCAGCGGCTCGGCCCACAGGTGGTTCCGGTTCATCAGCACGCGGCCATGGCCGCCACGGCTGACGAATTGCTGGCGGTCGAGATACCCCGGCAGGCTGGGCCGCGCGATGGCGATGGCGGGCCTGCTGCCGGTGACGGCGCGCCCGGGCACCGCGGGATCGAGCAGATGGCTTTCCGAGCTGTCCTTGACGGGCCGCAGCGCGCCGCATGAAACCATCAGCATGGCGGCGGGAATGATAACATATCGGATCATTTGAAACAGGCGGGTTATTCTCCGGCATCGCGGCCGGAGAGAATGGCGTTGGGATCGCGCTTGAGTGCGTCGCCGAGTTCCTTGAGCGCACGCGACGCGCGTTCGGTTTCCTGCAGCACGGCTTGCAGCCGCAACAACACGGGCGACCGCGGATTGGAGAATTTGGCGATTTCGCCAGTGGCTTCATCGAGCTTCTTCAAGCCGGCGTCGGCTCGCCCGATCACTCCGTGGAGGTCTTCGAGCAATGGATCGAATCCTTCATCGGCCCTGGCGGCGAGACGGTCGATGCGCTCGATCGCCGCGTTGAGATTGTCCACGGCGGAGACAAGCTTTTCATCGCCGGTGATGCGGCGGATGTCGCCGGTGATGCCGACGAGGTTGTCGTTGATTTCCTCGAACTTGAGTTCCTTGACGCTGCGGTTGGCGGTGACGAGCACGTCGCGCAACTCGCGGATCACGCTGTCGAGATCGAGCGCGTTGAACTTCCCGATGCCATCGGAAATGCCGGCGATCAACTCGTCCATCTCGGTGCCGACGGTGGGGATGACGGGATATTCGGGCGGGGTCTTGCCCTGATAGATGAAACCCGGGGTGTCCGGCACGATGTCGAACTCGACATACAACTGCCCGGTGACGAGGCTTTGTTGTTTCATGCCAGCTCGCAGGCCTTCGGCGACGGCTTTTTGCACGCCCTTGAAGGTGGAGAAATCAATGTTTTCCGCGTCGTTGGACGACAGCAGGCGGAGGTCGTTTTCCGCGAGTTCCACCACCACCGGGATGATTTTCCGGTTGTTCTGGCGGTCCACGATCACGCGGATGGACCTGACGCGGCCGATGCGCACGCCGCCGAAGCGGACGTCGGAGCCGACCAGCAGTCCGTTGACGCTTTTTTCGAAATAGAGCAGCACGTTGTGGTGGCGGGCGAACATCTTGCCCGCGCCGAACATGACGACAGCCGCGCCGATGAGCAGCAGGCCGATCAGCGTGAACAGGCCGATGAGTGTGGGGCTGGCTTTGTGGCTCATGGGGCGGGGCGGGTTTCCGTTACGCCGCGGTTGAGGAAGTGGCGGACGGTGGTGTTGCGGGCATGATCGCGCAGATCCCGCGGATCGCCAACCGCTCCTTGGGTGCGCGTGGCAGTATCGAGGAAAACCGCACGGTCCGCTATCGCGAAAATGCTTTCCAGCTCGTGGGTGACGATGACGACGGTGGACCCGAGCGCGTCGCGCAGCCGCAGGATCAGGTGGTCGAGGCGGCGCGAGCTGAGCGGATCGAGGCCGGCGCCGGGTTCGTCGAGGAACAGGATGTCGGGATCGAGCGCCATGGCGCGGGCGATGCCGGCGCGCTTGTTCATGCCACCGCTGATCTGGGCGGGGTAATGGTCCTCGTAGCCGGACAGGCCGACGAGCGCGAGCTTGTAGGAAACCAGCTCGCGCACCGCGCGGGGCTTGAGGTCGGTGTGTTCCTCGATGGGCATGGCGATGTTTTCCGCGAGGGTCAGCGAGGACCACAGCGCGCCGGATTGATACATTACGCCGAAGCGGCGCATCATGCGCCCGCGGTCCGCGGGGCTGGCGGCGGTGAAATTCTCGCTGCCATAACAGATCTCTCCGGCGGCGGGCTCGTTGAGCCCGATGAGGTGGCGCAGCAGGGTGGATTTCCCGCATCCGCTGCCACCCATGATGACGAAGATCTCCTTGTCCATCACCTCGAACGCGAGATCGCGCATCACCACGAACGCGCCGTAGGCCATGGTGAGACCGCGCACGGTGATGACGGGAGTCGGGTGTTCCGCAGCCATGGATCAGATGCCGAGGATGGTGAAAACGGCGGCGAAGAGCGAATCGAGCACGATGATGGCGGTGATCGACGCCACCACCGCGCGGGTGGTGGCCTTGCCGACGCCGGCCGACGAGCTGTCCGCGTTCATGCCCTGCATGCAGCCGCACATGGCGATGATGATGCCGAAGAACACGCTCTTGCCGACACCGAGGAAGGCGTTTTCCATGTTCACGACGGTGAGTGTTTCATGCCAATAGAGCACCGGCGGGATGCCCACCGCCGAGCCGACGAGCATGCCGCCGAGAATGCCGATGCAGTTGGCATACATCGTGAGCAGCGGCATCATCAGCACCAGCGCGAGCATGCGCGGCAGGACGAGGAAATCGAAGGGATTGAAGCCGAAGGTGCGCAGGGCGTCGATTTCCTGGTTCGCCTTCATGCTGCCGATGTGCGCGGCGAAGGCGGCCCCGGTGCGCCCGCTCATGATGATGGCCGTCATCATCACGCCCATCTCGCGGACCATCGCGATGCCCACCAGGTCCGCCACATACAAACTCGCGCCGAAGTTCGCGAGCTGCACGTTTCCCACGAAGGCCAGGATCAGACCGATGAGGAAACTGATCAGCGAGACAATCGGCAACGCGTTGGCGCCGCATTGCTGGACGATCGACCAGAACTCGGCGCTGCGGAAGCGCGCGCGGCCTGTCAGGAAGCGGCCGAATGACTGCAACGCAAGGCCGGTGAATTCCGCCACACCGAGGGAAACGCGCCATGCGGTGAGGGAGAAATTCCCAAGCTTGCCGATTTCGGTGGACTTGGCGGGTTTGGTTTTCGCCGCGCTTTGCTCGGGCACCGAGAGCGCGAGTTCCATCAGGCCGTGGAGATCGTCCGGCAGTCCGCCCAAGGCCGGGGATGCAGCGGCGTCGCCGGCGGTTTCGCGGATGCGGGCGAGCAGGAACGCAGGCAAGGTGGAATCGTATCCGGCGAGGCCGGATGCGTCATAGGCGTCGGCCGGCGCAGCGGGTGCATCGCCGGAAATTTCCACCGCCATGCCGCGCCGCCATGTGCCGGAGAGTTCCAACACGCGCCGGCCGCCATCGCGCTTCCAGCAGGCGCGGGGTGGCATGGCTTGCCCGGATTCCATGATGGCAGGATGGCCGCGATCCGCCGCGGAAACAAGCCGCCAATCCACTCACGCCGGCGGCTCGCACATCTCGTCCAGCGGCCGGCCGGCGGCCAGCGCGGCGAAATCGTCGTATTCGGGTTTTTCCGCCGGCGGCCAGAAGACCCGCTCGGCGATCCGTTCCACGATCCATGCGGCGCACTCGTTTGCAGCAGTCAGATCGCTTGCGCCGAAGTCCTCCCATTCGTTGAGTTTCACATCGGCGGCGGTGGCGCCGAGGGTGATATAGCAGGGAGCGGGCAGGGCCTGCATGCGTTGGCGCACCGCCACGGCATAGAGCGGGAGTTGCAGGTTGGTCCAGCGGTGCTCGGCGGATTTGCTCTTTGTCAGAGGGAGGTGGACCACCGGGCTGTCTTTGGGAACGTGCGCGGGCAGGGTGGTGTGCGCGGTGATTTTTTTCCGGTGCTCGCCGTCCACGTTGGCCACGCCTCCGGTTTTGTAATCGATCACCCGCAACGCGCCGGTCTGCGCGTGGCGGTCGATGCGGTCGATCTTGCCGACGACCACGAAGTCGCCGAAGGGAATCTCGAACTTGGATTCCACCTCGATGGTTTCCCAGCCTTCGGCGCGGATTTCGCACTGCACTTTGGCGAACCACGCGAGCCGTTGGCGCATGCTCTCGGCCTGCAGCCTCACCGCCAGTGGCACGCGCGCGGCGAACCACTCGCCGGTCACGCGCCCGAGCTCGGCATGGAACCAGTCGCGCAGCCTCGCTTCATCGGTGAAATCGCGCGCCAGCGGATCGCGGCCCCAGCGTTCGAGCACCTCGTGGACGACGGTGCCGAAATCACGCGCGTTCCACTCGACGCGTTGCGGCTCCGGGGCCTGCATGCCCAGCGCGTGTTTCAGGCAGAACCGGAACGGGCAGGTGAGCCAGGTGGCCAGCGAGGTGACGGAAAGGCGCTGCGGCGCGGCAGCCCGGCGCGGTTGCCATTTCCAATCGGCATGCCAGCGCAGCCCGGCTTCCGGTGGCTCGACGCTGCGGAACAAGGACTGCACGCGGCCCGGCAGATCGTCGCGCGCCGCCGCCAGCAGCAGCCGCGATGGCTGCAAGGCCTCGCCGCCGGGGCCGGTCTTGGCGCAGAGGATATCCACGCGGCCGCCGGCGCGCCGCGCCGCGAGCATCGTCTGATAGAGAAACGCGTCGCGCGCCGCGGTATCGGCATCGGTGGGCAGGCCGAGCATTTTGCGCGCGTTTTCACCGAGCCATGCATCGCCCGCCAGCCGTGCGGGCACCAGCCCTTCGTTCATGCCGCAGATCACAAGATGGCTTCCCGGCTCCATCAACAATTCCAACCAACCCTGGACATCGACCACCCGCCCATCCGGCGGCTGCGGCGCGGGCACCGGAAGTCCATCCAAAAACAGCCCGATCCAGAATGCCGCGTCCCGGTTCAAGCGCCCGATCACCGGCCGCGCCGCCTCCAGCCAATCGGACACCGCGGCGGCGTCCTCCGCCAGATTCTCGTCGGCATCGCTCAGCTTGTCGGTCAGCCGGGCCATCGTTTCCACGAAATCCCCGCCCAGCATCTCGCCACGCCATTTTTCCAGCGACTCGACAGCGCGCAGCACTTCCTCCGCATGCCCGCGCTGCGTGTCGTCGCGGGAGCGGCCGATCATCACGCGGTGTCGGAGATCGTCCGGCGTCATCGCCATCCATGCGTTGCGCAAGGCAGCGAGCCGCCATGCCTTGGCGGCTCGGCTGCCGCCGGTGAGCGCGGAGGTGGCGGGCAGGGCGAGCAGGTCCGCACACACCGCGAGTCGTGGGTAGGCGAGCCATTGCCGCCAGGTTTTCAACCACCGTGCCATGCCGCGCTCCGCCTGCCGTGCTGCGGGATGAAAGGCCGGCCAGCCGCCGCGTGTGAAAACCTTCGCCAGTTCGTCGCCCGTCACCGCATCGGTGGAGCCGAGCGCCACATCGTCCGATGGCGTCTGCCGCTCGGCCACCCGCCGGAATGCCTCGGACGCTTCCTGCCGGTGATCCGCCACCAGCGTCACCGATCCCCATCCGCCCTCCGGCCAGGGCAGAGCCCGCTCGCACCACACGGGCATCGGTTTTCCCAGCGATGAAAGATGCTCCGCCTCGTGCTCCGGCGCGGCGATCAAGACCGTCACCGGCAATTGCCAGGCGGCCAGCGCTTTTTCCAGCAATGGCGGCAATCCCGCCACGCCCGCGATCACGATTCCCGTGACGCCCTCCGGCCGTGGCAGGCCTGCGGCAAGCGCCCGGCTGCGGCTTTGCCAACCCCACTCGCGAAGGCGCTGCTCCATCATGCCCTCCAGCACGGCCAGCGATTGCCACCGCTCCGCCTCGACGCTGTGCTGCAAGATCCGCGCCGCCGCGGCGAGCGTGAGACCGTTTTCCTGCAAGGCGCGCCGCAATTGTGTGAGCTCGGCTGCCATGCCCTGCGCCCAGCCGCCGCCCGCTTCCGGCGGCTCGGGAAAAAGCGCGGCGTGCTTTTCCCAGTCATCGATCGCCTCCAGCGTCTCCAGCCACGCCACGCGTTCGATCCAATCCGCCGCCACCGCATCGTCCGCCGAACGAAGCAGCGCACCCGGCGTCACGATCTTCGGTGCCAGCAGCGCCCCCGCCTGTTCCGCCATCGCCTCGCGCAATCTTCTGCCGCCCTGCGAGGTCGGCACCACCACCAGCCAGCCCGGCAAGGCGTCCCGCCGCTCCAGCAGCCAATCCGCCGCCCGCGGCAAAAACGGCCCGTCCCATCCCAGAAACACGCGCTCGATCATGGCCAGGAGCATTCCGGCTGATCGCCGGAATTCAAACCACGAAAGATGCGAAATTTCATCAGGCGCGCCGGCCCGGCAGCCGGCGGCCGAAAGCGCGGGTTGCCATCGGCGTGCGGATCTTCCAATCTCCGCTCGTGAACCTGCCCAATGCCATCACCGTCTCGCGACTGGTCCTCACCGCCATCTTCGTGGCGGGGGCCGCGCTCGACCGGCCGGCCGGCCATTGGCTGGCACTGGTCACCTTCGTGATCGCCGCCATCAGCGATTTCCTCGATGGCTGGCTGGCGCGCCGCATGGGGCTGGTCACGCCGATGGGCAAGCTGCTCGATCCGCTGGCGGACAAGGTGCTCGTCTGCTCGGCCTTCGTTTGCCTGAGTGCCGAGGGGTTTTGTCCGGTGTGGGTGACGGTGCTCATCATCGCACGCGAGTTTCTCGTCACCGGCCTGCGCCAGATCGCGGTGGAAGCCGGGCAGGTGCTGGCGGCCGATCGCCTCGGAAAATGGAAAACCGGCCTGCAACTCGCGTTTTGCATCACCTGCCTGGTGTGGTTCGCCGTCGAGCCGCTCGCTCCGGAAAATGGGCTCGTGACCCTGTTCCAATACCTGTCCCATCCCGGCGGCTGGCTGCAACCGGCCTCGATGTGGCTGGCGCTCGTGCTCACGCTGCTTTCCGGCTGGAACTACCTGTGGTCCGGCCGCCGCCTGTTGGTGGCTGGCAAGTGATGCCGATGCCGCTTTGCGCTTTCCCTCGCCCGCCGGCCCGCACAGCCTCCGCGTCATGCCCTCGAAATGGTTGTTGACGATATTGCTCGCGCTCGCCACGGCGGCGGCGCTGGTCTGGTCGATTGCGAAGCGCTCGCCGCCCCGCCTCGGCCAGGATGCCTACGATCTCACCGAAAAAATGCTGGCCATCGGCCCGCGCCCGCCGGGGTCCGCGGGACTCGACGCGGTGAGGAAACTCGTGCGCACCGAGCTGGAGGCCGCCGGCTGGGCCACCGAGGGCCAGCGCTTCGAGCGACCGACGCCCATCGGCACCATCGCCTTCGAAAACGTCCGCGCCCGTTTCAAATCCGGCGGCGGCGATCCATGGCAGCGCCAGGTGAAAGGCCTGCTGTGCGCGCACATCGATTCGAAACACTACAAGGACAGGCACTTCGTCGGTGCCGACGACGCCGCCTCGGCCTGCGCCGCCATCGTCGCCATCGCCCGCCACCTCGCCGCGGAAAAACCCGAACTCGCCGCGCAGCTCGAGCTGGTCTTTTTCGATGGCGAGGAGGCGTTCCATGAAAACATCACGCCCACCGACGGCCTCTACGGCAGCCGCCATTACGCCAATCAATGGCGCGCGCGCGACGACAAGCCGGTCTTCGGCATCGTGCTCGACATGGTCGGCCACGACGACCTCGCGATTCGACTGCCCTCCGACACCCCGCCGCACTTGAAGGACGCGGTGATGGCCGCCGCGCGTGAGGAAAAGGCGGGCCATCTCTTCGGCATGGCTCCCGGGCCGATCATCGACGACCACGTGCCGCTCAATTTCGCCGGGATCCCGACGGTGGACATCATCGGCGATTTCTCCCGCAAAAGCTGGTGGCACACACCCGCGGACAATTTGAAAATCATTTCCGCCGACTCGCTCGACATCTCGATCCGCGTCACCCTGCGCGCGCTGGACGATCTGCTGGAACCTTGAGCGAACCGTCATGGACACCCGCGCCAAGCTCGACACGCTGCAATCGGTGGAACTCGCCGAGGGCGTGGTGATCCAGCTTCGCATCGCCGGGCCGATGCCGCGCGCGCTCGCCTACCTGATGGATTTCCTGATCCGCGTGGCCTTGATGGCCGCCATCGCCATCGCAGTGGCCATGGCCGGATGGGCGATGGGCGACAACGTGGCGAGAGGGCTGTTCCTGCTCGGCTGGTTCCTGCTCGACTGGCTCTATCCGGTCGTCTTCGAGGCCGGCCGGCGCGGGACCACGCCGGGCAAGCGCATGCTCGGGCTGCGCGTGGTGCAGGCGAGCGGCTCGCCGCTCACGGTGGGCCAGGCGGTGGTGCGGAATTTCCTGCGCTTCATCGACGGCATGCCGCTGTTCACCTATGCCTTCGGGCTGGCGAGCTGCCTCGCCAGCCGGCGTTTCCAGCGCCTCGGCGACCTGGCCGCGGGCACGGTGGTCGTCTATGCGCGCACCCCGCCGCAGCCGAAAATCCCCGAACTGCCGCCGGTGCCGCCGCTCGCGCCGCCGGTCCTGCTCACCGCAGATGAAAAACACGCGCTCGGCCTGTTCGTGGAACGCGCCGGTCTCTGGTCGCCGGCGCGCCGCGTGGAAATCGCCAATCACGCCGCGCCACTCACCGACGCCACCGGAGAGGCCGGCGTGAACCGCCTGCGCTCGTTCGGTGCCTATCTCTCCGGCCACGGCCGGGAAACGGAGTGATGGATTTCACGGCAGCAGATCGCCGTAGATCCCCGGATCGCTGCCGGGGATTTCGATCGCGCCACAGGCCTTTTCGTAAAACTCCCGCGGCCCCACGCCGCCAATGATCGCATAGGCATAACCGGTTTCGCGCAGCGCCTCGAGCGAGCGCATCAGCAACGCCTTGCCCAGCCCCAGCCCGCGCGCGGATTCCGCCACCCCGGTGGGGCCGAAAAACCCGCGCATCGTCGTGTCATAACAGGCGAAGCCGAGGATCTGCCTGTCACGCGTGGCGATGAAACAGGCCGCCGGCTGGCGGGTGAGCGCCACTTCCACCTCGCTGGCCCACTTTTCCGAAAAAGTCCGCGCGAAGGCCGCCACGGTGTGTTTCTCGAAGGCCCGCGCACGCCGCAAGCTCACCCCCGCCGCCGCCACCCGCGCATACAGCTCGGTGGAATCCGGCAGGTCGTAGAGGCGCACCAGCATGTCGATCATGCCGCGGATTCAAGCGCCTTTTCCGCGCCGCGGGAAGCCGGGAGTTTCGTGCCGGATTTTGGAAAACCCGCGCATGATCTCTGATCCGCCCGCTTGCGGTTGACCTTGCCGGGGCAGCCTCCTAGCGTCCGGGTCCCAACCATACGCCCATGAAAGCTCCCATCACTGTCTCCGTCACCGGCGCGGCCGGCCAAATCGGCTACGCGCTCCTGTTCCGCATCGCCTCCGGCGGCGTCTTCGGCCCCGATCAACCGGTCAACCTGCGCCTGATCGAAATCGAACCCGGCATGGCCGCGCTCGAAGGCGTGATGATGGAACTCGACGACTGCGCGTTCCCGCTGCTCAACAGCGTGACCGGCACCTCGGATCTCGCGGAAGGCTTCAAGGGCACCAACTGGGCCCTGCTCGTCGGCTCGGTGCCGCGCAAGGCCGGGATGGAACGCGGCGACCTGCTCGGCATCAACGGCAAGATCTTCACCGGCCAGGGCAAGGCGATCGCCCGCAACGCCGCCAGCGACGTGCGCGTGCTGGTGGTCGGCAATCCCTGCAACACCAACTGCCTCATCGCCATGAACAACGCGGAAGGGGTGCCCAAGGAGCGCTTTTTCGCGATGACCCGCCTCGACGAAAACCGCGCCAAGAGCCAGCTCGCCGCCAAGGCCAGCGTCCACGTTTCCAAAGTCACCAACCTGTGCATCTGGGGCAACCACTCGGCCACCCAGTATCCGGATTTCACCAATGCCAAAATCAACGGCCGCCCGGTGACCGATGTCATCTCGCACGTCGAATGGCTCAAGGGTGAGTTCATCTCCACCGTGCAGCAGCGCGGTGCCGCCATCATCAAGGCCCGCGGCGCGTCGTCCGCCGCCTCCGCCGCCAATGCCGCCATCGATACCGTGAAAAGCCTCGTCACCCCCACCCCGGCGGGTGATTGGCACTCGGTGGCCGTTTGCTCGGACGGTTCCTACGGCATCGAAAAAGGCCTGATCGCCTCGATGCCCATCCGCACCGTCGAGAACGGCAAGTGGGAAGTCGTCCAAGGCCTGCCGGTCGATTCGTTCAGCCAAGGCAAAATCGACGCCACCATCGCCGAACTCAAGGAAGAGCGCGATGCGGTGAAAGACCTGATCCCGGGCTGATCCAGCCGCTTGCCCCGGCATTGGCCGCCCCGGCGTCAGGCATCGCTCCGCAGCAGCGACGCCGGCAGCAGAACCAACGCCGCAGCACGGCGGACGGGGGAGTGTCCCGAAATCCGCGCACCCCAAGCCTGCCGCAAATGATTGGATGAATCGAATAAATCCCCGCCATCGGTGGTCTATATTGATATGAAGGCGATCTTCCTCCACCTCCTGACGCTTTCGTTTGCGCTCTCGCCCGCTTCACCGGCCCAGACCTGCCGCGAGGTGGTCCGCGATTCCTCCGGGCGGATCGTCCAGACCATCGAACGACAAAAGCTGGCAGGCGGAACGGAAAGGACGGTCACGCGCGATGCCTCGGGACGGATCACCGGCACCGCCACCACCTATCCCACGGGCACGGCCAACTCCCGCACCACCTTCCGCGATGCCAGCGGCCGCATCAGCGGCTCGGCCACGAACCAGGCTGGCATCCATGGCTCATCCCGCACCACCTTCCGCGATGCCAGCGGGCGGATTACCGGCAGTGCCAACACCGGCCAGTCCGCAGGCAGCGCCAGCCGCACCACCTTCCGCGATGCCTCGGGGCGGATCATCGGCAGTGAAACCACTCAGCGCGGCGCGACGACAACCACCATGCGCCGCGACGCCTCAGGCCGCCTCACCGGCAGCAGCACCGGCACCGGGAAGTGCCAGGGCCTCGGACGCGTGCCAGTGCCACCCCCGCATGGGAAGAAGTGAACCACGCCGCATATCTTGCGCCACCAATTGCAGGACAAATCGCAGTTGCCCCGTTTTTTCGTCCCAGGCCACCCTGCACGTTGATTTTCCAAGTCAACGGCAGCCTGACCATGGATCGAGCTTGCCGGCATTGCTGATCCGGTGGCGCGACAGCAATGGCAGTTCATCCTGGCACACCGCCAGTGCCCAGGCATGTTTCACCCCAACTGGGGATGGCAATGGGGCTATTTGCGCCCAGAACAGCAATTTTCGGCAGGTTCGAACCGAAAAATTACAGTGCATGCGCCAAAAAACGCAGTTTTTGGTTGTCATCACCCGGTAAAAAACCTAACCCGCCCGCCCAAAGCCAATTTTTTCCCATGAGCACGCAATCACTCGACGGCGCACAGGCGCTCATCAAGACGCTCGACGAACTGGGCATCGAATACATCTTCGGATACTCCGGCGGTGCGGCCATTCCGATTTTCGATGCGCTGGAGACGGTCAAGACCAAGATGAAATTCGTGCTCGTGCGCCACGAGCAGGGCGCAGTGCACATGGCGGACGGCTACGCCCGGGCCACCGGCCGGCCCGCCGCGGTGCTGGTGACCTCCGGCCCGGGTGCCGGCAACACCGTCACCGGCCTGATGACCGCGATGATGGACTCGGTGCCGATGATCGTGATTTCCGGCCAAACAGTGAGCTGGATGCTCGGCAAGGACGCCTTCCAGGAGGCCGACATCTTCGGCATCACCATTCCGGTGGTGAAGCACAACTACCTCGTCAAGGAAACCAACTCGCTGCCGCGCATCGCCCGCGAGGCCTATCACATCGCCACCACCGGCCGCCCGGGCCCGGTGTTGATCGATGTGCCTAAAGACATTTCGCAAGGCGCATTCACCGGCGAGATCAATGCCGGCTTCGACCTCCCCGGCTATCGTCCGGAAGTCTCGCTGCAGATCGACGAGGCTGCGGTGAAGCGCGCTGCCGACCTGATTTCCAAGGCCCGGCGCCCGGTGATTCTCGCCGGCCAGGGTGCGATGATCGCGCGTGCCGACGAGGAACTCCGCAAGCTCGCGGAAACGCTCAACGCGCCCGTCACCTCCACCTTGCTCGGCAAGGGCGTGTTCCCCGAGACCCATCCGCTCGCGCTCGGCATGCTCGGCATGCACGGCACCGCCTACGCCAACAAGGCAATGGTCGAGTGCGACCTGCTCATCAACGTCGGCTCGCGCTTCGACGACCGCATCATCGGCAAGCCCGCCAAGTTCTGCAAGGACGCCGCCATCATCCACATCGACATCGACCCCGCCGAGGCCGGCAAGATGATCCAGCCCGACGTGATGATCACCGGCGACGCCAAGGCCGCGCTGCGGGCCCTGCTGCCGCACATGAACGAGCTGCCCACCACCGAGTGGCTTGCCAGACTCGATGGCTACCGGAAGAAATACCCGCTCGGTTACAAGAAACAGGGCGGTCTGCGCATGCAGCAGGTCATCGACGAACTCTATCAGCTCACCGAGGGCAAGGCCATCGTCACCACCGACGTGGGCCAGCACCAGATGTGGGCCGCGCAGTTCTACAAGAACGACGCCTCATACCATTGGATCTCGTCCGGCGGCGCGGGCACCATGGGCTTCGGCTTCCCCGCGGCCATCGGTGCGCAGTTCGCCTGTCCGGACGAGATGGTGATCGCCATCTGCGGCGACGGCGGTTTCCAGATGACCCTGTTCGAGCTTGCCACCGCGCAGATCCACAAGCTGCCGATCAAGATCGTGGTGCTCAACAACCACTACCTCGGCATGGTGCGGCAGTGGCAGGAGCTGTTCTTCGAAAACCGCGAGAGCGGCGTGGACCTGCTCGGCAATCCGGATTTCTGCAAGCTCGCAGCCGCCTACGGCATCCCGTCGGTGCACATCAAACGACCGGCGGACGTCACCCGCATGCTCGAGAAGGCGCTCGCCTACAACGACGGGCCGATCCTGATCCACGCCGAGTGCGTGAAGACCGACAATGTCTTCCCGATGATCCCCGCCGGTGCCGCGCTTGAGGACATGATCATCGAGGCTCCCAAATACAAGATGGAGAAACCCACCGGTTCCACGTGATCCGTTGCGAAATCCCGAATTTCAAATCTCAAATTGCAAATCCCCGTTCCCGTCATGTCCCAGACCATTGTGACCACCGACTCCCCGGAAACACCGGTGAATTTCGCTCGCGGAGCCACGCACACCCTTTCGATCCTGGTCAACAACCAGCCCGGGGTGCTGATGCGCATCTGCCAGGTGTTTTCGCGCCGTGGATTCAACATCGACTCGCTCGTGGTCTCGCAGGGCCGCAATGCGAACTTCTCGCGCATGACCATCGGCATTTCCGGCGATCCCCAGGGCCTCGCCCAGATCATCCGCCAGGTCGCCAAGCTCATCGATGTGATCCACTGCTTCGAGCACACCTCGGAAAACTCGGTGACCAAGGAGATGATCCTGATCAAGCTCCTCTGCTCGCCCGAGGAACGCTCGCACGCGCTGCAGATCTGCGAGCACTTCAACGGCAAGACCGTGGACCTCACACCCACCTCGATGATCGTCATGATCAACGGCGACAGCCCGAAAATCGACGCCGCGGTGACCATGTTCTCGCAGTTCAACATCATCGAGACCGTGCGCACCGGCAAGGTGGTCATGGCCCGTGGCGAACAACCCACCTGAGCATTCCGCAAGCCGCTGCAGCGCCCGCGTCACGAAAGCGTCAGCGCCACCGGACAATGATCGGAGCCGTGGACGTGCGGCAGGATGCCGGCCGCGGCGACGCGTGACATGAACGGAGTGGAGACGCCGAAGTAATCGATGCGCCAGCCGACATTGCGCTGGCGCGCTCCGGCGCGGTAGGACCACCACGAGTAGGCACCTTCCTGCCCGGGGAAAAAGTGGCGGTAGCTGTCGGTGAAGCCGGCATCGAGCAGCTGGCCGAAGCTTTCCCGCTCCTCGTCGGAGAACCCCGGGTTGCGGCGGTTTTCGCGCGGGCGGGCGAGGTCGATTTCCCGGTGGGCCACATTGAGGTCGCCGCAGAAGACGACCGGCTTGCGCTCCGCCTCGCGGGCGACGTGCGCGCGAAAGGCGGCGTCCCATTCGAGGCGGTACGACAACCGTCGTAGCTCGTCCTGGGCGTTGGGGGTGTAAACATTGACGAGGGTGAAGTCGGGGAATTCGATCGTGAGCACGCGGCCCTCGCGGTCGTGCCCGGCGATGCCGAGGCCGTTGCGGACATCGAGCGGCTTTTCACGGGTGAAGACGGCGACGCCGGAGTAGCCGGGTTTTTCCGCGCTGCTCCAGAAATCGTGGTAGCCGCCCAGCTCCAACGGCAGCGGCACCTGCTCGGGGCGGGCCTTGGTTTCCTGGAGGCAGAGGATGTCCGGTTGTTCGGCGGCGACGAATTCGCCGAATCCCTTGCCGAGCACGGCGCGCATGCCATTGACGTTCCATGAGAGCAGTTTCATCGGCGCGGAGCATCGGCGGCGGCGGCGCGGATGGCAAGCGGCGCGGATTCCCGCTTGCCTCGCCGGGCGGGCGGCGGTTGGTTTCGGGCCGCGATGACGGGAGCCGACTGCCGGACAGCGACGCACCTGCGCGGGATGGAACCCGTGGAGGTGGCGGCGGCCTTGCGCCATCTGCCGGGGATGGTGTTTTTCGACACGGCGGGGCATTTGCCGTCCGGCACCACGTGCGCGCAGTCGCTCATCGCGGCCTGTCCGCGGCGCGTGCTGCGCGGATCGATCCACGAGGCGGCGGGCCGGCGGTGCTTGCGCGAGGCGCTGGCCGCGGGGGCGCGGGACCTCGGCGACCTCGGAATCCCGCGCGGTGGATTGTGCGGGTGGGTCGATTACGAGGGGCAATTTGTTTTCGGCGATTACCCGGAAATGCTGGTTTGCGATGTGGCCACGGGCATCTGGCACGAAACCGGCGGCCTGTCTGCGCGGATGGGCGAATCGCCCGACGAGCCCGTGGACGTGGGCGATTTCAGGGCACACTGCGACCCCGGGTGGTTCCTGGACGGCGTCGCGCGCATTCGCGAGTGGATCGCGGCGGGCGACATCTATCAGGTGAATCTCGCGCAGGCCTTCGCGGCCCCGGTGCGCGGTAGCTCGCTTTTCGGGCTTTACCGGCATTTGCGCGAGGCCTCGCCGGCGCCGATGGCGGCCTGGCTTTCGCTCGACGGGCGCGAGGTGTTGAGCTCCTCGCCGGAGAGTTTTCTGAAAATCTCCGGCCGCCACATCGAGACCCGTCCGATCAAGGGCACGCGGCCGCGGTTCGCGGATCCGGACGAGGACCTGCGCTCGGCCTACGATCTCCAGACCTCCGCCAAGGAGATTGCCGAACTGGTGATGATCACCGACCTGCTGCGCAACGATCTCGGTCAGGTTTGCGAATTCGGCAGCGTGGAAGTGGCGGAAATGCTGCGGCTCGAATCGCTCGCACAGGTGCATCACCTCGTTTCCACCGTCACCGGCAGGCTGCGGCCGGAAATCGACGCCGTCGGGGCGCTGGCGGCTTGTTTCCCCGGCGGCAGCATCACCGGCGCGCCGAAGAAGCGCGCGATGGAAGTCATCGCCGAACTCGAACAGTCGCCGCGCGGCATCTACTGCGGCGCGATCGGCTGGCTCGGATACCACGGCGAGAGCCATTTCAACATCGCCATCCGCACGCTGGTCCGCGAAAACGGCCGGCTCGTCTATCAGACCGGCGCGGGCATCGTGGCGGATTCCGATCCGCAGCGCGAATACGAGGAAACCCTCCACAAGGCGGCCGGCATCCGGCTGGCTGTGGAACGCTGGCAAACGCAGCCCGGCCTCAACCGGGCTTGATGGAGCGCCGGTTGAGGAACGTCACCCACATCGCCATCAGGCCGGCGGCCATGGCGGTGGCGGCGAGCGGCGAGCGGCCGGCCGCCATCATGGCATAGGCCGCGCAGGCACAGGCGGCGGCGATCCCGGCGAAGGGGAGTTGTGAGACCACGTGGTCCATCGTCCGGCAGCCGCTGGCGAGCGCGCTGACGATGGTGGTGTCGGAAAACGGGCTGCAGTGATCGCCCAGCGTGGCGCCACCGAAGACCGCGCCGATGATCATCGGGACCATGGCGCGGATTTCATCCGGCTGCATGCCAGCGGCAGTGGCGGCGGCCACCGTGGCGGGCAGGGCGAGCGGCATCAGCAGGCCCATCGTGCCCCACGACGATCCGGTGGTGAAAGCCATCGCCGCGCCGGTCAGGAAAACCGCCGCCGGCAGCCAGGCCACCGGCGTGCCATCGGACAGCAAATCCGCGACATGGCGGGTGGTGCCGAGTGCCTGGAACATGCCGCCGAGCGTCCATGCGAGCACCAGCACCAGCAGCGCGGGCAGCAGGGTGGCCGCACCGTGCAGGGCTGCGCCCGCCGCCTCGCCCCGGTGCCTGGCGGGGAAGCACAGCAGCGCCGCGATCCATCCGGCCAGGCTGCCGAAGACCAGCGCATACGGGCCGGCGTCGCTGCTGAATGCCTGTTTCCAGCCCTCCACCGTGAGCACGTCCACCGGCTCGCTGGCCAGCAATGGAAAGCCCCCGAGAATCCCGGCGACCAACACGGCGAGGGGGATGATCGCCACCCGGGCGGATGCGGCCGGGCCGCTGGGTTCATCGCTGGCATCCGGTGCCAGCGGACGGAATTTCCGCATCGCGCGCGGTTGATAATGCAAGCGGATCGCCAGCGGCACCAACAGCAGCGTGAGCAGGCAATAGGCGTTGGCCGGGATCGATTGGAAAAACAAGGCGTAGGGTTCCACCTGGAACGGAGCGCCGGACAGCCCCTGTTCGATCAGGCTGAGCTGGGTGGCGATCCAGGTGGAAATGAATGCCACGCAGGCCACCGGCGAGCCGGTGGAGTCCACCACCCAGGCCAGGCGCTCGCGCGAGATCCCGACGCGGTCCGCCAACGGCCGGGCGATCCGGCCGGAGACCAGGCTGCTCGCCAGTCCGTCGAAAAAACACAGCAAGCCCACCCCGTAAACGCCACCTAGCAAACGCCGCGCGCCATCTTCGCCCCGCGCGAGGATCCGGTGCAGCAGCGCGTCGAAACCGCCGGAACGCTCTAGGATTCCCGCGAACGAGCCGAGAAACAGGGTGAAAACCAGCGCACCCACCCGCCACGGACCCTCAATGGCCGGGAAAAAATGATCCGCCAGCGCCAGCCGCAGCGCCGCCCACGGATGGCCACCCGCCAGCAGCAAGGCCGCCGCCGCCACACCGCAGGCCAAGCCCAGCGCCGCATGGCGCAGGATCACGATGCTCGCGATGGCCACCACCGCCGGCCACAAGGCGCGCATCAACGAATCCTCCGCCAGCCCGCCGACGGCGAAGGTCGCCAGCAATCCGGCCGCCGCCGCGATCCATCGTGTCTTGCCCATGCCGGTTTATTGACGCGGAACCCAACGCGTGGCCAGCGCGATGTGTGGGTCCGCCGGGCCGGTCTCCCCGTCGCTGCTCTCGTTGCCCGACCGAGCGACTTCATCGCCCGACTGTCCGGGCCAAGTTGCCGGAAAGCGCCCGATAGACCCGGGAACGATATCCACGCGTATCTTGTTTTGCCCTTGCGGCCGCAGCGGCATCGGTCATGAAGGCCGGGTGTTCGCGCGATTGCGCCATCTTGCGAAGTTGCTGGTGATCGGAGCGCTGTTCGTTTCGGTCGGCGGCCACTAAGTGTTGTTGCAGACCGTGGCATGGGGAAACATGTTGTTTGCCTATTCCCAGAATGCCTCGTTCTCGGAAGCGGCGAGAAAAACCTTCGACGGCGAGCATCCCTGCGGGATGTGCAAGCTGGTCAAGGAAAGCCGCGAGAAGGAGGACGAGCGCAAGCCTCACGCCAAGGCGGAAGCGAAGCTGGACGTGGTGCTCCCGATGGCCGTGCGCCTCAAGGAGCCGGTGGC
>JBMTCD010000021.1:0-27810 GCA_049430545.1 Luteolibacter sp. | reverse complement strand
ACTGGCAACTCCGAATACCTTGGTGCCTACCTCGACAACGTGCTGCTGAGCCAGATACCTTGACGCGAAATCCCGGCACCTTGAGAAACCCGCTCGCACGAACGAACCCGGGATCCGCAATACGCAAGCGACACCGCCAAAGACCGACTTTCCCCAAGCAACCGATCAGGAAACGCACACCCGAATCCCAATTTCTCGATGAGAAGGCCCGATTCCCATCATTAATTCAATCATGATCCGGCAGTATCCACTTCGCCAGAAAAACAACCAAACAACCAAGCAAACCCCATGAGCCCACAACATACAACCCGTCTCTCAGTCCATTTGCGCGCCCCGCGCACATCGCTCAGCCGGGCAATGATCGCGGCGGCGTCACTCTGTGCCACAGCCGCTGCTCCGGCAGCTGAAATCCTATGGATCGACTGCGTCAACACGACCAGCAACGCCGGCGAGGGCAGGCCTCCCAGCGCCGGGTGGCTCGAGCTGCTTGAGACCACCGGCGGTCACTCCGTGACCACTTTCGACTCCAGCACTTACCTATGGAGTCTCGCGGATCAAGCATCCAAGGACTATGTGAACTCGTTCGATGTGGTGATCGTCACGCGGACCAACAACACCTTCAACACCATCCGCGCCTTCGGTGCCAACTGGAAGACAGTGTCGTCCGCAATGATCGAGATGAATCCCTACATGGTTGGTGGGCAGTTCAGTTCGGGCTCCTGGAGTTGGTTGGCAAGCGGCGCGGGTAACGCAAACACCGGGGGTGTGGCAGGGCCAACCGATGTCGCCAACCCCACCGATCCGATCTGGACCGGGATTGCCTTGCAAAACAGCGGCACCCAGGCGCCAAACCTTTTTGCGGCAGCGTCCGGCAATTGGTTCTGGCTCAACGGCAACCCGCTCCGGGATGGCATTTCCGTAGTGGCATCAAATCCGGCCGACAGCACCAGGATTCTCATCGCCTATGCCGAGCCCGGCGCATTGTCCGCCACCAGCGGCCCACGCTACTATTTCAATTGGGGCACGGACAATACCCTGATGAATTACAATGACGATGGCAAATCGGTATTTCTCAACGCTATCAAGGTCCTCACCGGCGGCTTTGCGCCGGAGGCATTCTCGGTCACCATCGCGCGCAATACTACCACGCCCGGCACCTACGACCTCTCCTGGAACAGCCGCGCCGGAAAGGTCTACGATCTTCTTACCAGCACCGATCTCTCGACTCCCATCGTCGAGTGGCCCATTTATCAAAGCGGCCCCACTCTTTATCAGGCCATTTCCTCCGCCGGCGAAACCACCACGCTAAGCGCCGTCCCGGCCGGCGGTGAACGCCGCTTCTTTGTGGTTTCCGAGTATGATGCGCCGCCACTCCTGCTTGCGGATTTTGAGGCGAATGACGGCGGTTTCACAGCAACCGCGGCGGCGGGAAGCTCGTGGGACTGGGGTGCGCCAGCCTCGGGCAGCGTGGGCGGCTCCGTTACCACCGGCAATGGCAACTCGACCCGATGCTGGGGCACCAATATCACTTCACCGGGTGCCTATGCCTTGCCCACCACTACCACCGTGCTGCGTTCACCGGTGATCGACCTCGGCGACGCCAACGGTGCCACTCTCACCTTCGCCCAGGCGCTCGACATCGCTTCCGGCGATGTAGCCCAGGTTTTTCTCGTCAATGCAGATACCAATGCCGACATCGGCCCCGCTCTGCTCACCGTCAGCGACTCCAACCTCACGAACGCGAACTGGGCTTCGGTCTCGCCGATCAACCTTGCTGCCGGGGCCGGCCTCAGTGTGTTCCTTGAATGGCGCTTCCATGGTGAGGACCCCGCCGGCGACTAACTGGGTTGGTATATTGACGACGTCAGAGTGGAGGCAACGACTCCTTGATGCGGCTCCCAAGCTTCGAATAGCCGCAACTGGGGCCGCCGTGTTTGCCGAACGCGGTTTTTGCTGCATGGTTGAGCATCGAAGTTGCCTTGGCCCCAACTGCCACCGCGCTTTGACATTCATTGGGGAGCAACTGCGATTTTTTTAATTTATTCCATTCCGGTGGATTGTTACCACTTCATCGACACCGAGTTGACGCCGGACAAGCTCAAGTCACAATCGAACCTGGTCTTCGGCCGCAAATTCGTGATCAAGTCGTTCCGCTGGCTTCCCGGCATCGCCGGCGCCTGATAGAATCTCAGATCCTGCCATGTCATTGCTTTCCAGTTCCATCCGTGTTGTGCCGTCCGTTCTGCTGGCGGCATTCCTTTCCGCCACGCCAATCATGGCGCAGGACAATAGTGCGAGGAAGGCCGCCAAGGTGGAGTTCCGGGTCACCCGCTTCGATACGGAAGACCGGAAGTCGCCGGTTTTCCGGGTCGGCAGTGGAGACCGTCAGGTGGAGATCGAGGTTCCCCTGACCTTCATCGCCGGGCCTTTTGAAGCGTCGCTGCGCGACGGGACCATGCTCGACCTCTTTCAGGGCGCGGCGGAGAAGCCGGCCATCTCGCTGGAAATCGCCCCTGCCGAGCAGGAGCACCTCTTGCTGGTGTTTTTCCAGCAGGATGCGAGCTATCGCGTGCTCAAAGTCCATTCACCACCCAACCGCATCAAGGGAGGCGACCGCTTCATCATCAATGCCACATCCAATGAAATGGCGATCAAGCTTGGCAGTGCCGAGCCGCTGATGGTTCCTGTCGGCAAGTCGGGGGTGCTCGCCGGCCCGCCGGGTGGCGGGATTGTCAGCCTCCCTGTGCTCGTGAGCCTCAAACAGGAGGATGATCAATGGAAGCTCGCCAGCACCGAGCAATGGCCATGCGATCCCCGATTCCGGAAATATCTGGTCGCCTACATGTCGCCCCGCACCCGCCATCTGGTGTTTCACACCGTCTCGGAGCGCCTGCCGTGAACCGCGCGACGCCGGGTGTCACCGCGTGACGCCGCGTTCCGAGGCCTCGATGAAGTGGATCAACTGCGCGACCTGCGGGGTGTCTGCCGCGTGGGTGGCCTTGAGCGAGCTGAGCGCGTAGGCCAGATTGGCGTCCTTCTTGAGGAACAGCTTCTTGTAGGCGCTCTTGAGCGCGCGGATGTCCTCCTCCGGGAATCCGCGCCGCTGCAAGCCCACCAGGTTCACCCCGCGGGTGGAGGCCGGATTGCCGTCCACGATCATGAACGGCGGCACGTCCTGCACGATCTTTGAAAGCCCGCCGACGATCGAGTGCCGGCCGATCCGGCAGAACTGGTGCGCGGCGGCGAAGCCGGAAACGATCGCGTGGTCCTCCACCACGATGTGCCCCGCCAGCCCCACCGAGTTTGAGAGAATGATATGATCGCCGAGCTGGCAATCGTGTGCAACGTGCGCATAGCAAAGCAGCAGGTTGTGCGAGCCGATGCGCGTCGGCAGGCTCTCGTGGGTGCCGCGGTGCACCGTGGTATTTTCGCGGAACACATTGTGGTCGCCGATCTCCAGATACGTCGGTTCACCGATGTATTTCAGGTCCTGCGTCTTGCCGCCGATGGCCGCAAACGGGAAAAACTCGTTGCCGCGCCCGATCTTCGCCTGGCCCTCGATCACCACGTGCGAATGCAGCACGCAGTCGTCGCCGAGTTCGACGTTGGCACCCACCACGCAGAACGGCCCGATGCGCACGTTGTTTCCCAGTTTGGCAAGTGGCGAGACAATGGCAGACGGGTGGATCACGCGGGGAATTTCCGCCATCGGACTGCGCTGTGACGAGCACAATTTGCCGCCCATTCGCCCCTTGATGCCATCCCCGCGCGGGCTACCATCCGCCCGCCACCATGTCCGAGATCCGGGAAACCATCCACCAAATGGGCCGCCAGGCACGCGCCGCGGCCCACGCGCTCGCCAAACTCACGGCCGACGAGAAAAACACCATCCTCCGCACCATGGCCGCCGCCATCCGCGAGGCCACGCCCGAATTGCTCGCAGCGAATGCCAAGGACCTCGCCGCGGGCATGGGCAAAGGCCTTTCCTCCGCCATGCTCGACCGCCTGCGGCTCGATGAAACCCGCATCGAGGCGATGGCCACCGGCATCGAGCAAGTGGCCGCCCTGCCCGACCCCGTCGGCCAGTTGATGGACAAGTGGACACGCCCCAACGGCATCGATATCGAGCAGGTCCGCGTGCCCATCGGCACCATCGGCATCATCTACGAGAGCCGCCCCAACGTCACCGCGGACGCCGCCGTGCTTTGCTTCAAGACCGGCAACGCCACCATCCTGCGCGGCGGCAGCGAGGCGATCCACTCGAACGTCGCCATCGCCGCGGCCCTCGCCCGCGCCGGCGCTCCCGAGCACGCGATCCAGCTCATCCCCTTCACCGACCGCGAGAGCGTCGCCGTCATGGCCGGCATGGACCGGTGGCTCGACCTCATCATCCCGCGCGGCGGCAAGGGGCTCATCGAAACCGTGGTCTCGCACGCCCGCATGCCCGTCATCAAGCACTACGACGGCATCTGCCACCTCTACGTGGACCAGGCCGCGAACATCGACATGGCGGTGGCTCTCACCGTCAATGCCAAGACCCAGAAATGCGGCGTCTGCAACGCGCTCGAAACCTTGCTCGTCCATCAGGACATTGCCGCCGAAGCGCTGCCGAGGATCGCCGCGGCGCTGCGCGAGAAAAACGTCGAACTCCGTGGCTGCGAGAGAACCCGCGCGATTCTGACCGAAATCGCCGCCGCCACCGAGGATGACTGGACCACCGAATACCTCGATCTCATCCTCTCCATCAAGGTCGTCGGATCACTTGATGAAGCCATCGATCACATCAACACCCACGGCTCGCACCACACCGACACCATCGTCACCGCGGATCGCGAGGCCGCCGGGCGCTTCCTGCGCGAGGTGGATTCCGCCTGCGTTTTCCACAACGTCTCCAACCGCTTCGCCGACGGCGGGGAATTCGGCTTCGGTGCCGAGATCGGCATTTCCACCGACAAGCTGCACGCCCGCGGGCCGATGGGGCTGCGCGAACTCACCAGCTATCAATACCGCGTCAGGGGCAACGGGCAGATCAGGGAGTAGTCCGGGGACTCAGCCCGGTGCCCTCAGGCGTTGCGGGTTTCATCCATCCCGGAGTGGAAGTCCTCCCACCATGGCACCTCGTCGAGCGATTCCAATTGCCCGACCAGATCGAGGAACTCCATCCGCTTCACGCTTCCTTTCGCATGGCGCAGCGGGTCGGAAGGTATCGCAGCCACCATGGCAACGAACGGCAATCCCATGGCATACCAGACAAGCGCCCATTTTTGCGCATAGGCCACGGCCTCGGCGGGACCGCCGAAACTGAACGTCTCATCGAGCTCGACACCCATCAATTGGGGATGGGTGATCATCCATGGCACGAAGGGATTGAGCTTCAGCGCACGCCGCATGTGCTTTTTCGCCAGATCGAATTCCGGCCCGAGACTTTTCATCATGGCGGGCGGGGACTTCGGCGCGCCGGGTTGCTCCAAGTCCGGCATTTCGAATCCGCTGCGGTCCATCGTTTCACAAAACACCAGGAGTGCGCGGCCATAGGCCATCGCGATATCTCCATCGTCCGGATAGCGGTCCAGCAAGGCCCGGGCATCGTCGAGCCGACGATGTATCATATACAGCCGCAGCAAATCGCCGCGCACGCCCTGGTTGTCGCCGGGATTGAGCTCAAGCATCTCCTCGTAGGTCTTCTGCGCCTGTTCGAACTCGCCGAGCTCCTGGAGGACAAGCGCCCGGTTGTTGAGCAGGCGCATGAAATCGCGGGCCTCGATCCAGCCCCAGATGCCTTGATCATCTTCCAGCGCTTCGATCAGGCCGTCGAAGCGGACGCGTCCCTTTTCGATGCCTTGATCGAAGTATTCCAAGGCCTTGGCCGCATCGGGTTCATGGACGCCAAGCATCAGCCAGGCGGAGATACAGTAGGGAGTGATTGCCAGCGCCTGCTCGGCCGCCCGGCGGATCTCGGCGCTTGACGCGTCATCGTCCAAGCCGTCTATCAAGTCCTCGGCACGGTCGAGATCGGTTTCCGGCCCCTGCTGTGCGAATTCCGCCGCCAGCTCATCCAACGGCTTGCCGACCAGCCGCTCGTTTAGGAACTTCTCCAGCTCCTCCGGTGTCTGGATGCCTTGGGACAGGATCGCTTTCTGGATCGCTTTCATTGCATCCTCGGCACCGCGGGGCGGCAGATCGGAATCGAGCGGCGGCCCGCCGAAATCATGTATCCTCCGCGGCCTCGAGCCGCCCACGTGTCGCTTTTTCCGCTTCGCCATGCCGCGAGTCAATCCGGGCCAGCCGCCGGGATCAACCCGTATTATCAAGCCCGGGCTGGCGGCTGGCTCCCGTGACGGTCAGTCCAGGGATTCCAGGAACCTCCGCGCCGCCGTGCGGTGGGCGGCCTGTTTGGCGGCGGGCATCCTGAGCCACGAGCGCGCCATCATCGAGAGGCGCGGATTGCCTTGGAAGAAGTCGAGGTGATCGGCGATGAAGGACCAGAACAGCCCGTCCCATACGGCGCACCATTCGCCCTTCGGCTCGTCGGACATCTTGAGCAGATAATTCGAGCCGGAGATATAAGGTTTGGTGGTGAAGGTGCCGCCGTCGGCGAATTGCGACATGCCATACACATTCGGCACCATCACCCAGTCGTTGGCATCGACGAAGAGTTCCATGAACCAGCGATACACATCATCGGGCCGGATGCGGCAGAGCAGCATGAAATTGCCGAGCACCATCAGGCGCTCGATGTGATGGCACCATCCCTCGCGCAGCACCTGGCGGATGACGCGGTCCACCGGCGGGATGCCGGTGGTGGCGTTGTAGAACGCACCGGGCATCGGGCGATGATGGCTCCAATAGTTCGAGTTGCGGATTTCCACCCCGCGGTGGAGATAAATGCCGGCCATGAACTCGCGCCAGCCGATCACCTGGCGGATGAAGCCTTCGAGCGAGTTGAGCGGAACCTTGCCGGAGCGTGCGGCGGATGACAGCGCGCGGTTCACGACTTCCGCCGGTTCGACCAGTCCTATGTTGAGAGCGGGCGTGAGCGCGGAGTGGTGGAGGAAGGCGTGGCTGGTGGAGATCGCATCCTCGTAAGCTCCGAAGTCCGTGAAGCGGTGCTCCAGGAATGCGTCCAGCCACTGGCGCGCGGCGCCCCGCGTCACGGGCCAGCGGAAATTTTCCAGCGAACCGGGGTTGTCCGGGAAATGTTTTTCCACATAACTGATGGCCTCCTCGATATATGTGTTGCGTGGCGCGCCGGGTTCGGGCGGCGGGCGGTATCCTTTCGGCAGCTTCGCGCGGTTTTCGGTGTCGAACGACCACTTGCCGCCGGCGGGCGTGCCGTCGTCTTCCATCAGGATGCCCATGCGGCGGCGCTGTGCCTGATAGAAGGTGGCCATGAACGGGCGCTTTTTCCCGGCGATCTGCGCGGTGATGAAATCCGGCGGACTGAGAAAACCCGGAGTTTGATGAAACATCACGTCGATGCCGCGCCGCCTGGCGAAGGCGCGCACGCGCTTGCCGAGCAGGTCGTCCACCGGGTCGGCGAGATGCAGGCGTGTCGCTTGCTCGGGCACGATGGCATCGAGCGAGCCGGCGTCCGCGTTTTCCACGTAGCGCGGCTTGATCCCCTGCGGCCTCAGTTCTTCGGCATAGGCGCGCATCGACGCGCGGTGCAGCACAAGCCGTTGCTTGTGGACGGCGAGCGGCCATTCCCTGTCATTGCCGAAATAGAGCGGGTCCTCGATGAGACAACACGTATCCGCCGCTGCGATGGCCGGGTGGCTGGCGAACAATTGGTGGGGATAAACCAGAGCGGTTTCCATGGCCGGTCAGAACGTGCGGATGCTGGAAAGTCCGCCATCGGCCCGCAGCGTCTGGCCGGTGGTGAAGCCGGCGGCATCGGAAAGCAGGAAGTCCACCAGCTCTGCGGTTTGTTCCGGGGTGCCGACGCGCTGGAGCGGGTGGCGTTTGGCTGCGGCCTCGCGTTTCGCCTCGCTGCCTAACAGGCTTGAGGCGAGCGGCGTGTCGGTGAGCGAGGGCGCGATCACATTGACGCGGATCTTCGGCGCGAGTTCCGCGGCGAGCGAGCGGGCCAGTCCTTCCACCGCCGCCTTGGCCGCCGCGATGGAGGCGTGGAATGGCATGCCCTGCGCCACCGCCACGGTGGAAAACAAAACCATCGAGGCCGTGGGCGCGGCTTTCAACGCCGGCAGGGCCGCCTGGATCGCGGAGACCGCACCGAGGCAGTTGATGCGGAAATCGGTGAGGAAATCGTCCGCAGTGAGGCGGTGGAAGGGCTTCAACGTGATGGTGCCCGGGCAGTAAACGAGGCCGTCGAGCACGGGCGGAAGATCGAGTTTCGCGGGTTGCAGGGCGTCGAACGGCTGGACCTGGATAACAAGCTCGGCGAGCGGGCCGGGGGTGCGCGCGGCGGCGATGACGGTATCGCCATGGCTGAGGAGGCGGCGTGCGGTGGCCAGGCCGATACCGGAATTTCCGCCGATGAGCAGGATGGTGCGTGACATGCGGAAACGTGGGCGGCTGGGGGCGTGCGTCAAGCGGCAGAAAGGCGGTTTCACGAAACACTCTCGAACACACCGCCGCCGAGCAGGCGGCCGCCCTCGTAGAAGGCGCAGATTTGGCCCGGCGCGATGGCGCGCTGCGGGCGCTGGAATTCAAGCCGCACGCGGCCCCCGCCGAGCGGCTCGACCGTGGCCGGCTCGGCCTTCGAGCGGTAGCGCGGCTGGGCGTCCACGCGGCGCAGCGAATCGAGCGGCTCGTTGAGCGAGTTCAGGGTGCCGACGATGCATTGCGAGACATAGAGCGCGCCTTCGCCCGGGCGGTCCCAGCCGACGATCAGGCGGTTGCGGGCGAGGTCCTTGCCCACCACCACGTAGGCCATGCCCTCGCGCGGCGAGGCGACGCCGTGGCCCTTGCGCTGGCCGATCGTGTAGAGGTGCAGCCCGCGATGGGTTCCGAGCACGCGGCCACCGGTATCGACGATCTCGCCGGGCTGGTCCGGGATGTAATGGCGGAGGAAATCGCTCATTTTCACCTGCCCGAGGAAACAGATGCCCTGGCTGTCCTTTTTTTCCGCCACCGGCAGACCGAAGCGGCGGGCGGTCTCGCGCACCTCCGGCTTGAGCATCTCGCCGGTCGGGAAAAGCGCGTGGGCAGCCTGGAATTGCGTCATCAAGGCCAGGAAATAACTCTGGTCCTTGTTCGGGTCCGTCCCGCGCAGGATGGCGGCGCTGCCGTCCGTGAGCGTGCGCCGCCGCGCGTAGTGGCCGGTGCCGACGCATTCGAAGCCCTGCGCCAGCGCGTAATCGAGAAACACGCCGAATTTCATCTCGCGGTTGCACCAGACGTCCGGGTTGGGCGTGATGCCGGAGCGGTAGCCCTCGACGAGATAATCGACGATGCGCGCGCGGTAGGAATCGATCAGGTCGATGACGCGGAACTCGATGCCGAGCCTGGCGGCGACCGTCCGGGCGTCCACGATGTCCTGTTCCCACGGGCAATCGCCCGGGATGCCCTCGTCGTTGATCCAGTTTTTCATGTAGCCGGCGGTCACCTCGTGTCCCTGCTCCACCAGCAACGCGGCGGCCACCGCGCTGTCCACCCCGCCGGAGAGTCCCACCATCACCTTCGCCATGGCGGCAGCTTAGCGGGCGGCGGGCGGGCGTCGAAAACAAATCCGCGCCAGCCACTGCGGGGGATTTCCACTTTGCAGTGCGGGGCGCTTTCCATACACAGCGGCCGACATGAGCGAAATCGTATGTTTGTTTTCCGGACAGGGGGCTCAGAAAGTGGGCATGGGCAAGGACTTCGCGGAGCAATCCGCCACCGCGCGCGAAATGGCCGTGAAGGCGGACGAAGCGCTCGGATTTTCCATTTCACACATCATGTTCGAGGGGCCCGAAGAGGAGCTCACCAAGACCTCGCGCTGCCAGCCGGCGCTGTATCTCCACGGGCTGATGGCCTTGGCGATGATCCGCGAGCGCCTGCCGGATTTGAAACCGGTGGCCGCCGCCGGGCTCTCGCTCGGTGAATTCACCGCACACGCCGCCGCCGGAACGTTTTCGTTCGAGGACGGGTTGAGGATCGTCGGCAAGCGCGGCGCGTTCATGGAACAGGCCTGCAATGCCACCGAGGGCTCGATGGCCGCACTGATCGGCGGCGATGAAGACCAGGTGCGCGCGCTGGCCGCCGAGGCGGATGTGGACGTGGCCAACTACAACGCACCCGGGCAGATCGTGCTTTCCGGCACCGTCGCGGGCATCGAGGCCGCCGTCGCCAAAGCCAAGGACTTCGGTATCCGCCGCGCCATCAAGCTCAACGTCGCCGGTGCCTACCACTCGCGCCTGATGCAAAGCGCGCAGGACCGGCTGGCCGCCGAACTGGCCGCCCTCGATTTCGCCAGTCCCTCCATCCCGGTGGTCTGCAACTACGCCGCCACCCCGGTTTCGGAAGCCGCGGAAATCCGCACGATGCTCGAAAGACAGGTCACCGGCTCGGTGCGCTGGACCGCCTCGATCGAGCGGCTCGTCGCCATGGGCCACCGCCGGTTCCTCGAACTCGGTCCCGGCAAGGTGATTGCCGGACTCGTCGGCAAGATCGCGAAGGACGCGGAGGTCTTTTCGGTGGAGGACCTCCCCAGTCTGGAAGCTGCGGTCGAGGCGCTCGGCTGAGGAAAAATTTTCCACGCTTTGCGGAAAAAAGGTGTTGCGCGGCGGCAGGGCTGTTCCTAGCGTCCGCGCCACCCGCAAGGGTATGGAGCGGTAGCTCAGTTGGTTAGAGCGCCAGCCTGTCACGTTGGAGGTCGCGGGTTCGAGCCCCGTCCGCTCCGCCATGTGAACCCCCGATACGAAATGCCGTGTCGGGGGTTCGCCGTTTGAAGAAATGGATTATTCCAAGGCTTGAATGTCCAAGACTTGAATGCGCCCGCGTGGCGTCGCCGGGGCAGGGTGGGAGGCGGTGTCCCCTCCAGTGGCTCACCAGCCGTCGGCGGCGCTGCGCTGTTGGTAATCGAGCGAATAGATATTGAACTCGATGCGGCTGAAGGCGGAGGACTGAAAAGTCGCGGTGCCGAAGTTCTGGCTGTGGCCGGTGAAGGTGCCGGGGCCGCTGTCATCGAGGCGGAAGACGATCGATCCGCCGTCGGGGAACCAGCCGCGGACGTCGCCGCGGTAGCGCTTGCAGCGCTCGGTGTCCACGGACTTGAGGGCAAGGCTGCGGAGCCGGGAGACGGGTAGCTTGACTTCGCCGAGCGGGGTTTCGATGGCGACGATGCCCTCGTTGATGGCCTTGACGGTGCCGGGCAGGCTGTCGCCGTTGGCGAGTTGGATGCGGTCTTCCGCGTTTTCTTTTGCGGCGGGTTCGGCGGCGGGTTCATCCGGTTCGCCGCCGAGGTTGAAACGCTGGAAGCCGACTTGGGGATCGGGCATTCGGTCCATTTCGCCATCCCATTCGAGCACGCGGATGGCGGAGATTTTCATCGGCGCGGTGCTGTTGGAAATGAAGTGGAGGGTTGCACCGCGGCGGGCCTTGCCGGCGTCGGGGTCGTTCCACAGCTCGATGGGTTCGTCATCGATGAGCAGGCCGATGCGCTGGGTCTTGGCGTCGGCGCGGATTTCGATGCGGGCGCGGTCGTTTTCCATGAGTGCGCGGGATTGCGCGCTGCCAAGGAAGTTCTGCGTGCGCAGGTTGCGGGCGTGGACGCGGCCGCGCTGGAAGGTGATCTCGTAGCCGTTGTCGGGATTGTCGCTGGCGGGATCGTCGGAAAAGACGATCACGCGCAGGCGGACGGAATCGCCTTTCCAGGCGCAGTCGAACTTGATGGCGCATCGCTCGGCAAGCAGGTCGTCACGGGCGATGCCGCCGGTGCGGGTGGCGCGGAAGGACGACTCGGTGTAGGTCCATGCGGGCGGCTCGGCGGATTGGGTCCAGCCGTCGAGGCCGCTGGGGCCGGTGTAGAGGCTGGCGGTGCTTTCCTCGATTTTGAGGCCGGAGACCATCAGACGGTTGAACTGCAAGCGGCCGGCGAACCATGTGTCGAGGGTGACAGCGTCGTCAGTGATGGAGGCGAGTTGGCCGCGGATGGTGTCGCCATTGGTGAGAGAGAGGACGGCGATGTGATCGGGGCGGGTCTGCGGGATTTCGGCGGGCAGGGAGAGATCGATGATGCGGTCGGTGAAAAACTCGGCGGGTTTTTCGAGCAGTGGGGATTCCCAGACGAGTTTGTCGATGCCGATGGAGCGCGGGGTGCCGGTGATGACGTCGTCGTTGGCGAAGCGCAGTGACGAGGCGGCGGCGGCGGTGGCGCAGCAGGCAAGTGCGCTGGCGATGCGGGCGGGGAGCGCGGTCATGGTTTTGCCGGAGGTTCGGGTTGGGCGCGCTCGATGGCGGAGATGCGGTCCTTGCGCAGGGCGAGCGAGCCGAGCAGCGGGTGCTCCACGGTGACGCCGCCGGAGTCCATGGCGCAGCTGGCGGCGGTGAGCGAGCCGTGGGGGTGGAGCCGCAGGACGAAGGGCGGCCTTTCCGAGGTGTTTTCCTGGCCGCCGCCGGCCATGAACACGGTGGAAACCGCAGACTCGGGGATTTCCATCGAGTCCTGCTGGCCGGATGCCTTGAAAAGATAGGTCCGCTCATTTCCGGCCTGCCGGATGGCAACGAGGGTGCCGGTCCAACGGTCGTCATCGAGTGTGATGAGGCTGTCCTTGGCGGCATCACCGCGGTCTTCGGCGCGGTGGCGGCTGCGCGAGTCGTCGTTTTCGAGGATTTCGATGCCGCGGATTTCCTGGGCGGATCCCTCGCGGTGGCCGCACTCGAAGGCGATGCCGCTGCCGTTGGGGACTCCGGGCATGGGGTCGGCGATTTCACCTTCCGGCTCGCCGTTGAGGAACAACTCCATGCGTTCGGTGACGCGGTTGACGCGCAGCTCGACATCGAGACGGTGGTTGGGAAAATCGCCGTGGGTGCGGTTGAGGATGAAGAGGGTGTTGTAGCGCCGGCCGCGGGCGGACTCGCGTTTGATCTCCAATCCCGCGCCGGCGAACTGGAGGTAATAGCGGTCCACCGCCTCGTTGCCGCCATTGAGCGGATCGGCGAAGAAGACTTTGAAATTCGGCACTTTCCCGGCTTCCCAGCCGAGTGTGAAGCGCATGATGAAGCGGGGGCTGAGGTCGAGTTTCCGGCTGGCCGTGGCGGGTCCCTCGAAGACCAGGCTGTTGCCGGTGACGGAGAGGTGCTTGCGATCGCCGCTGGCGACGGACCATCCGCCCGGGTCGCCGGTTCCCTGCCAGATTACCTTGCGGCGCTGGAAGCCGGTTTGCAGCGAATGGAGTGCCTCGCGCGGAATCATGAGCTTGCCGGCATCCGGCGAGACGGCGGTGAGGCGGAGGCCGTCGAAGGACTCGACTGTTGCCGGGATGAGGTCGCCATTGGCCAGCTCGATGAGCGTGCCGGGCGTATCGGCGGCGGCGGCGGCTTGTTGGGTGAACTCGATGCGTTCCACCATGGCGGACTTGAGGTGCAGTGGCTCGCTGGCGAGGTCGGTGGCGAATTCGACGTGACCATCGCCATCGATCGAGCGCACCTCGCCGGTGAGGCGTGAGTTTCCTCCGCCCAGCGTGACGGTGTCGGCGGCGGCGCTGAGTCCGGCGAGCCAGAGGCCGCAGAGTGCCGCAAGAGGCGTTTTCGGGTCAGAAATCATGGCTCCATTCGTCGATGGCGATGTGGCTGGGATTGAAATCGATGAGTGTGGCGGGATCGAGCGACAGAGCGATTTTTCCAGCGCTGGGGTTGTGGAGTTCGATGGAGTTGCGGTCCCCGCCCACGGGGCTGCCGCGGATGGCTCCCATGGGGCCCATGCGGACGAGGATGGCATTGCCGGTGGTTTCGGGGATTTTGGCGAGTCCACCGCGGGCGAAGCGGATCTCGGCGATTTCATCGAGCGGCAGGCGGAAGTTGCCGTGGCGGCCTTCGAAATCGACAATGCCGTCCGAGCCGAATCCGCCGACCTTGCCGGCGTAGCGGTCGGTGCCGTTGTTCATGAGGACGATGTCGAAATCCTCGACCTGCAGGCTGCGGGCGGCGTCGGGCATGCCATTCCATTCACTGATGACGATGTCGGAGATTTTGACGGGGCTGTCATTGGTCATGACGATGAAGCCGATGCCGCCATGGGTGAAGGCGGGGCTGTCGGGGGTTTTGCGGTTGGAGCGGAGTTCGATGCGGGCTTTGCCCGAGTCGCCGAGGCGCATGTTGTGGTTGCCGTGGACGCCGCGGTTGACCGAGATTTCGCCGTTTTCGTCCACCCGGGTGGTGATGTGGGCGAGGTAGTTGCTGTAAATTTGCAGGATGTGGCTGGTTCCGAAGACCCGGGCCAGGCTGCGCGGGTCCATGATGTTGAAGACGCGGCGGGTTTTGCGTGCTTCGTCTGCATCAGCCGGCGGGCACTTGAAATCGGCATGCATGGCGAGGGCCAGGCTGAGGCGGTTTTTCCATGCGAGTTCGAAGCGCAGGACCGAACGCTCCGGCAGGGCGTCGGCGCGGGTGAGGGCGGTTTCGGGGTTTTTTCCGTTCCACAGCCATGAGGAACCGGTGAAAATCCATTTTTCGGATTCGTGATCCGATTTTGCCTCGTCCTCTCCGTCGTCGGATCGGGCGGCTTCCTCGTCAGGCGCGGCTTCCTGCTCCGTTTCTTCGCGGGTGGCCACCATCTCCCACTCGTCTTGGGCGAAGGGGCCTTGGTAATGGAGCCGACCGCCCATCGGGTTGGGGGCCATGAGGGAGACGTGCTTGCGCGGGATCTCGATCAGGCCGGCGTAGTCGGTCTCAAGGGTGAGCTTGGCGTCGTCGAGTGCCACGATCTTGCCGGGGAAGCGGTCGTGGTTGGCGAGTTCGACATGTGCCAGCGTGCGCAGCGGGCTGAGCGGTTGGCCTTCGCGGAGGACCAGTTGGTGGAGACTGGTGGTTTTGAATTCGGCGGGCGCGGCGAGGTCGTCGTGCCGCCAATGGACCACGGGGCCGGGGCGCAGGCCGGCGAAGGAGCCGCGCAGCTGGTCGCCATTGGTGAAGCGCAGCATGTCGGGCCGCTCTGCGGCGGTGGCCGGGACGGCGAGGAGCAGGAGGGCCGCGGTGAGGCGCATGTTCATTTTTCGTAGATGGGCAGGAAGCGGTAGTTCAGGGCGAGGGAGAGCAGGGCACCGGCGGTGTTGAAGGACGGGCCTTGGTTTCCGGGAAACGATCCATCCGTGGCCTGGATGGTGGCGAGGTAGCGGATGTTGCGCGCGTTCCAATCACGCCATGCCGCGTCGTCCGCGTGGAAGAGCGCCTGCGACATGTAATATTCAAAGTAATAGGGATAGTAACGGTCGCGGTAATCGAGCTGTTTTTTGAGATATTCCACGCTGGCGAGGTATCCCTTGGAGTCCTTTTCCTTGGCCAGCGCGAGACAGAGGACGCCGATGGCGGTGAGTGTGGGCTTGGTTCCGGAGGGTGAGGTGTAGCCGTAGCCGCCGTCGGAGGCGCGGTTGTTGTTGAGGTAGACGAGGCCCTTGCGAATGGCGTCCTCGGGGACGGCGAGGCCTGCGTTGCGGGCGGCGAACAGGGTGACGATCTGGCTGCCGGTGACGGTGGTGTCCGCGTCGCGGCTGTCCGGGGTGTAGCGCCAGCCACCGAGGCGGTTGCGCTTCTGCGCGCTGAGGATCAGGTCCACGGCCTTCTTGAGCGCCGGGGCGATGCGCGGGTCGTCGACTACGCCGTAGGCCTCGGCCAGCGCCTTGGTGGCGAAGGCGTGGTTGTACATGCTGGAGCCGATGTAGCCGTTGCTCTCGTTCTGTCCGGAGAGGATGAAGTCGATGCCGTTGCGGATGTTTTTGGCGTAGGGGCCGTTGACCGGGTCCTCGCCATGGGCGAGGAAGGCGGCCACGCAAAGGCCCACGACACCGGGTTCGGAGCCGACATTGTCGTTCCACGAGCCTTTTTCGTTCTGGTTCTTCGCCAGGTATTCGAGCCCGCGTTGATAGACCATTTCGGCCTGTGCGGGAATCACATCGGCCGCGCGCCCGGGGAGGTCGGCGCGCAGCGGCGCGGCCGCCAGCAAAACGGCGGTGGCCAGTCTCGCTGGGATGAATCGGGGAAAGAAAAGGTTCATCGTGGATCGGATCATTTGACCATGCGCTCGACGCCGCGGTTGTAGGCGTCGAGCGCCTTGCGGAACTCATCCGGCATGCCGATGCCGGTGGTTCCCGATGCCTTGGGCACGGTGCGGGTTTCGACCTTGCCCGCGGTGTCGCCGCCGCTGGCCTCGTTGGCGCTGTCGGACTCGCCGGTCATGCCTTGGCCGGCCTGTTCGCCGGGTTTTTCGCCCTTTCCGCCTGGGCCTTTGCCCTCGCCGGGTTGCTTGCCCATCATTCGTTCCATCATGTCCATCATCGCGCCGCCGGATTCGCCGCTGCCGCTTTGTTGCTGGCGCTTTTTGGCGGCGGCGTGGATTTTCTCGATGATCTCGGTCTGGGCGGCGATCGTCTGGCCGCCGGTGTCGGCCCCGAGCAGGTTGTCGGTGGCCTCGTCCATGATGTCCTCCACCTCGCCGAGCAGTTCGATGACCTGGGGGATGGTTTGCTCGATGACGAGCTGTTGGACATCGGCTGAGAGCTCGTCCTGCTCCTCGCCGAGCGTGGCGGAGGACTCGCGGTGGATGCGTTCGCGTTCCCTTGCGGCGGCCATGTCCTCCTGCGCCATGGCACAGGGAAGAAGCGCGCAGGCGGCCGCGATGGCGGTATGGTGTGTGAGGCGCATGGTCATGGGTTGTTGGAATCCGGGCCGCCGGCCTGGTCGTCGCGGCGGAGTTGTTCGAGCGCGCGGGTGCGGGCGCGCAAGTCCTGCTCCTGCTGGATCATTTTCATGACGCGCAGCATGAACTCGAAATCCTCGTCCTCGGCGTTCGGCGCTCCGCCACCACCACCGCCGCCGGCTCCGTTGTCGGCCGCGCCTTCGAGCTTGGAGGCCCATTCGTTGAGCTTGTCGGCCCATTTGCGGGCCTCCTCGGCGGCTTGGTAGGAGTAATTCCTGGTGAGGCGCAGGCGCACCTCCTCCAGGCCGAGATCGATTCCGGACTCGCGCATTTCCTCCATGATCTCCTTGAAGTTCTCGTCCTGAGTGCGGGCGTGGAAATGCGCGAGGTCCTCCTGGATCCAGCGCACGTCGGAGGCGGTCTGGAGCTGTTGGCGCTCGTTTTCGCCGAGATGGCGGGTGTCGGCGGGATCGAGTGCGGGCGACTTGAGGCCGAGGATGCGCTCGAAGGACTCGCGCAGCGAGGCAACGATGCCATTCTCCTCGCTGGCGGCTTTCTTCAGGCGGTTGACGAAGGTTCCGGCCTCGAACTTGCGGTTGGCGTCGTTTGCCTTCTCGACGGCCTCCTTCATCTTCTCGACCACCTTGCGTTGTTCCTCGATCGCCTCGCCGAGGTCCTGTTTGGTTTTTTCCGGGGTGTTCGACGGTTGTTGGGAGTCGCCGAGTTTTTCGCCCACTCGCGGCATGTTCTGTTCGGCGAGTTCCTGCACGGACTTGAGGGACTCGGCCATTTTCTGCATCGTCTTGGGATCGATTTCGCCGTTGCGGGTGGCGTCCTGCATGAGGCGCTCCATTTGCTCCTTGAGCGTCTCCATGCGGTTGGCGCCTTCGTTTTCCTCGCGTTCCTGCTGGGCGAGGCGGTTGCGGTTTTCCTCGTTCTGGAGCGGTTCGCCGTCGAGTTTGTCGAGGCGCTCGTTTTCCTCCAGCAGGCCGAGTTCGCGGCGCGCGAGGTCCTCGAGTTCGACGATCTGGCGGTCGAAGCGGTTTTTGAGCATCTGCGCGTGCTCGTCGCGGGTGAGCACGTAGATCACGACCGGCTCGGAATAGGTCCTGCCGCGTTCCGGGAAGCGGTCTTCGGTGTAGGCGCGCAGCGTGATTTGTTGTGGGCCGATGCCTAAGACCGAGGGTGAAAACGACGCGTCGGTGAGCAACCGGCGTTGCTCGGGGCCGCCGCTGGCCAGTTCCAGTTCACCGCGGGCGGGCGATTCGTCGGTGGGCCGGTTGAATTGGCCGCTCCACTCGATGCCGCTGTGTTTCACCCCGAAGTCGTCTTCGGCGAGCACCTCGAATTCGAGCGTCTCCTCGGGAAGGATCACGCTTTGGCGGTCGATGCCCTGAAGGTAGCAGGTCGGCGCGCCGTCGCGCAGTGCATCCACCCGCAGGCGGAAGCCGCTTTCCCCCTCGAGGCCGAGCCGATCGCTCCAGGCGAGTGGCACTTCGAAGGGGGTGGCGCCGACCGCGATCCAGCCGGTGGTGGCGGTGTCGCCGGAAATTTCCATCTCGCCCATCACCGGCTCGTGCGCGGGTGGGGTGGCCTCTTCGGGTGCCATGGAAACCGGCGGCAGCCCGCTTGTGGGGCCGAAGCTGGCGGCGGCGAGCGGGCGGTTGATTTCCAGCTCGAAGCGCAGCTTGCTGCCTTCCACCGCGCTCAGGGTGCCGGCACTGAGTTCCACGGTGCGCCCGGGAATGCCGAGGTATTCGGGTGGCTCGACCACCGCGCGGACCATTTCGGCCGACGGCCGCAGCACCGGCTCGATGCGCAGGCGGTGCCGCAGGTCGCCGATGCGGAAAACGACCGTTCCCGGATCCTGCTGGCCGGGGAAGGAGAAGGTGTAGGAGGCCCCATCGAGTGCGGTGGAAACCACCGGCTGTGCGCCATAGCGGCCGGTGCCGGTGGCGGGGCGCTGCTCGGTGTCCTTGGCCAGGCGCAGCGTCACCTCGAAGGCTTCGCCGTAGGGCACCGCCAGGTATTCCGGCGGCGCGACGAGGCGTGTGAAGGTGTAGCGCTCGGTGTCCGAGAGCGGCAACAACCAGCGTTGCAGCGCATTGATGCCGGCCCGCGGCGTGAGCGTGAACGCCGCGGCGGCTCCGGCGGCCAGCAGCATCGCCACCAGCGACCAGCGGCGGTGGCGGCGCGGCGGCAGCGCGTCGTCCAGATTCCGGCGGCCGGTTTCCGCAGCCACGGCAGCCATCGCCGCCTCGCGCAATCGCGGCGAAAGCGAATCCTCGCTCTCGGACTGCCCCTGCAGCTCGATCACGCCCAGCAGGCGGTCGCCGAGTCCGGGGTAGCGTTTTGCGATCAAGCGGGCGAGCTGGGCCTCGCGCCGCTGTTTCCACACCCAGCGGTGCAGCCAATACGGTGCGAAAACCGCGAACAGCGAAACGCCAGCCGCCAGAATCAACAGCCGCACCACCGCCGGCGTGGGCCACACCCGATCCAGACCGAACACCAATAGGAACGAAACCAGCAGCCCGATCACTCCGGCGGCCACCGCCTCCAGCGCCTTGGTGCGCCACAAGTGCCGCCGGAATTCGGCGAGCTGGCGGCTCAGCGATTCGGGGATCCCGGTGTTCTGCGGTGGTGACGGCTGGCTCATGGACACGTGAAACCCGGATACGTCGTCGGGCTCTGGGAAACTTCCAGAATAACCCCGGGGTTTCCAGTGGAAATTCCGCGTGCTGACCTGCGCCCGGATGCTGGCCATATTTCGTGCTTCGTCCGCCCATCCCGCCTCGGGTGCCGCGCGCTTGAAAAGAACGCAAGCCGCTCTGCGTATCCCGGGCTTGCATTTCGCGCCACCGCCCATGAAGCCAGCGTGTCGGATTTTCCTGATCACCATCGCCGTCGCCGCCCATGCCGGGGGCGAGGTGGACTTCGCCCACCAGGTGGTGCCGATCCTCCGCAAGCGTTGCGCCGAGTGCCACATGCAGGAGGCGAAAAAAGGCGGGCTCTCGATGAACACCCGCGAATCGTTCATCGCCGGATCGGAGTTCGGCAGGATCGTGGAACCGGGAAACGCCAAAGGCAGCCTCCTGATGGAAATCATCCTGTCCGATGACAAATCCGACCGCATGCCGCCCAAGGGCCCGCGCATGCCGGCGGATCAAGTCGAGACGATCCGCAAATGGATCGATGGCGGCATGCACTGGGAACCCGGGTTCACGTTCGGCAAGGAGGCCTACGAACCACCGCTCCAACCGCGGAATCCCGAACCGCCGCCGGCCGTCGATGGCCGCACGCATCCGGTGGACCGCTTCGTGGACGCGTATCTCGCGGAACACGAAATTTCACGCCCGCAGGCTCTCGGCGACGCCGCCTTCATCCGCCGGCTCACGCTCGATCTCACGGGCTTGCTTCCCGAACCGGCGGAGGTCGATGCCTTCATCGCGGACAAGTCGCCCGGCAAGCGGGAAAAACTCATCGCCACCGTCCTCGCCCGCGACACCGACTACGCCGAGCACTGGCTCACTTTCTGGAACGATCTGTTGCGAAACGACTACAAGGGCACCGGCTACATCGACGGCGGCCGCAAGCCCGTCACCGCGTGGCTCTATCGCGCGCTGTTGGAAAACAAACCATACGACGGCTTCGCACGCGAGTTGCTCGCGCCGCCCGACAATCAATCCAGCGGCTTCATCGAGGGCATCAAGTGGCGCGGCAGCGTGAACGCCAGCCAGACGCGCGAGGTCCAGTTCTCGCAATCCATCTCGCAGACCTTCCTCGGCCTCAACATGAAGTGCGCGTCGTGCCACGACAGCTTCGTGGACCGCTGGAAGCTCGATGACGCCTACGGCCTCGCCGCGATCTTTGCCGACCAACCGATCGAAATGGCGCGCTGCGACAAGCCGACCGGCAAAATGGCGCAGCCGAAGTGGATTTTCCCCGAACTCGGCACGGTCGATCCCGCCGCGCCCAAGCCCGAGCGGCTGAAGCAACTCGCCGGCCTGATGACGCATCCCGACAACGGCCGCTTCACGCGCACCATCGTCAACCGCCTGTGGCACCGCCTGATGGGCCGCGGCATCGTCCATCCGGTGGATGCAATGGACACCGAGCCGTGGAACGAGGACCTCCTGGACCATCTCGCGGTCCGCTTCGCCGGGGACGGCCATGATTTGAAAAAAGCGCTCGCCTACATCGCCTCGTCGCAGCTCTATCAGAGTGAAGCCGTCGTCACCGGCAAGGACGATGACGCGAATGTGTTCCGCGGTCCTCTCGCCAAACGCATGAGCGCCGAGCAGTTCGTCGATGCCGTGTGGACGATCACCGGCACGGCGCCGGCCAAGCCGCACCAGGCCGTCCAGCGCAAGGCAGATGCCGCCAGCAAAATGGTGCGCGCCTCGCTGGTGCCGTCCGACCTCCTGATGCGCGCGCTTGGCAGGCCGAACCGCGAGCAGATCGTCAGCATGCGGCCGGACAACCTCACCACGCTGGAAGCCATCGATCTCGCCAACGGCGGACAACTCGCCGCCGCGCTGGAACAAGGTGCCGCGCGCCTCGGATCGCAAAATCTCGCCACCGATGCCCTCGTGGAATCGGTTTACATGCGCGCGCTCAGCCGCCGTCCTTCACCCGCCGAATCACGCGGCTTGTCGTCCATCCTCGGGCCACATCCCGATCCGCTTGCCGTGGAGGATTTCCTCTGGATGGTGCTCCTGCTTCCCGAATTCCAGTTCGTCCACTGATCCCGATGGATCCTACCGCCATGGAAATGCAAAACCGCCGCCAGTTTCTCAAAGCGCTCTCCGCATCCAGCATGGCCGCCGCGATGTCCGGCGTGCCGCGCGCGTTCGGCTCGGAGCCGCTCGTCCATCCCAAGGCCACCGCCGATTGCTGCATCCTGCTGTGGATGGCCGGCGGCATGGCCGCGCCCGAGAGCTTCGATCCCAAAGGCTACCAACCGTTCCAAAAAGGCCTGCCGGTGGAGAAAATCCTCAGCACCTTCCCCGCCATCGATACCTCGCTCGACGGCGTGAAAATCAGCGCCGGCCTCGAAGAGACCGCCAAGGTCATGGACCGCGCCACACTCATCCGCTCGCATGTCCAGCCGGACCTCGGATCGATCCTCCACTCACGCCACCAATACCACTGGCACACCGGATACGTGCCGCCGCAAACCGTCGCCGCCCCGCACATCGGCGCCTGGATGGCCCGCGTGCTCGGCCCGCGCAATCCGGTCATGCCCGCGTTCATCAACATCGGCCAGCGCCTCGAAGGCCACGGCGAAAGCGAGGAACTCAAGGCCTTCACCACCGGCGGATTCTTCGGCGCGGAATACGGCCCCTTCAACCTGCCCGATCCGGACGACGCCGCCCGCTCGGTGCGCCCGCCCGAGGGCATGGCCGCCGGGCGTTTCGCCAACCGCTACAAGCTCTATCGCAAACTCGTGGATGCCAATCCGCACCGCGATTTCATGAGCGGCTACCAGCAGGAATCCATGCTGCGTGCGCTCGAAAACGCGCATCGCCTGCTGGGTTCCAAGGAAAAAGAGGCCTTCGATCTCTCCGGCGAACCGCAGGCCGTGCGCGATGCCTACGGCCCCGGCCGCTTCGGCCGCGGATGCCTCCTTGCACGCCGCCTCGCGGAATCCGGCGCGCGCTTCATCGAGGTCACCACCGAATACGTGCCCTTCCTCCACTGGGATACCCACGAGAACGGCCACGAAACCACCGCGCGCTTGAAAAAGGAAATCGACCGCCCGATCGCCACGCTCATCCGCGAGCTGGAAGAGCGTGGCATGCTCGACCGCACCCTCGTCATCATCGCCACCGAATTCAGCCGCGACATGATGATCGAAGGCGTGCCCGGCTCGACCGCCAAGGATCAGTCGCGCGCGAAATCCGACACGCTGGAGGAACCGAAGCACTACGGGCTGCACCGCCATTTCACCGGCGGCTCGTCGGTCGTGCTGTTCGGCGGCGGCATGAAAAAAGGCCACGTTCATGGCGCCACCGCCGATGAACGCCCGCTGGTGGCCGTCAAGGACCCCGTCACCATCACCGATCTCCACGCCACGATCTTCACCGCCATGGGCATCAGCCCGAAAACGGTCTACGACATCGAGAAGCGTCCCTTCTACGCCACCGAAGACGGCAAGGGCCGGGCGGTGGACGCTTTGTTTGCCTGAGCACCGCGGGCTACGGCTACAAGAAAGATCTGCAAATATGAGGCCGTCACCAACGCCCGGGGCGGCATGGCTTTCAACTCGAATGCTGCCAGTGGCGAGCTGTTGTGGCGGTCTATGACCGTCGCTGGCTTCCTGCGCGTTTCTTTCGCCCCGACGCTCACAGAGCGCCGCTACAGGGCATCTCTTTCGCCCGAGGCATCACTCATCGCCCGCGTGAGCGCCTCGTCCATCGCTTTTTCCACGAGCCGTGCGGCAAGCGCCTCGGTGGCGTCATCGAGCCGTTGGACGGCGGCCTTGAGCGGGTTGGCGGCGCCGGCGGCGAGTGCTTCTTCGACCAGCTGGGCGGCGGCTTCGATTTGCCTGCGTTCGTCGCTGGTGGCGAGCCCCTGGGCGAGCACGGCATCCACAGCGGGCAGCAGTTCCGCGGCCTTGAGTTTTGCTTCGGTGAAGACGCGCTCGGCCATGTCGGTGAAGGCGTGCTCCACCGATTCGGAAACCATCGCTTCCACCGCCTCGTCGTCCACGTTGACGGCGGCGTTGCCCAGTTTCATCACGGTATCGCGCTGGGTGGCGGTGTCGCGGGCGAGCACTTCCAGGATGCCGTTCTCATCGATTTTGAACTGCACGCCCACCCGCGCCTGACCTTTCGGGCGGGGCTCGAAGCCCACCTCCAGGCGGCCCAGCTCCCAGTTGTCGCGCGCCATTTCCCGCTCGCCCTGCAGCACGCGCACGCGCATCGCGGACTGGCCGTCGGCGGCGTTGGTGAACATTTCACCGGCCTTGCAGGGAATGGTGGTGTTGCGCGGGATGAGCACGTTCATCAGGCCGCCGAAGGTCTCGATGCCGAGGCTGAGCGGTGTGACATCCAGCAGGATCATTTTCCGCAGCGCGCCGCTCATCACGCCGGCCTGGATGGTGGCACCCAGCGCGATCGCTTCGTCCGGGTGTTGGGAAATGTCCGGCTCGCGCTGGAAAAGCTCCGCCACCGCGCGGCGCACGGCCGGGATGCGCGTGCTGCCGCCCACCAACACGACGGCGTCCAGCTCCGTGGGCTGCAACGCGGCATCGGCCAAGGCTTGGCGGCAGTGTCGCAGGGTGCGCGCGATCCATGGCGCGGCGAGCTTTTCGAAATCCGCACGCGTGACGGTTTCCTCGATGCTCCTGGCTCCGTCCAGAAACGGCACACGGAAGACCGCCTCGTCGTTTTCAGAGAGAAGACACTTCACACGCTCCGCTTCCTCCAACATCCGCACCCGCGAGGCGCCGGTGGTTTCCCCGAGGCCGGCACGCTGCTGGATGTGGCGCAGCAGCACCGCGTCGAGATCGTCACCGCCGAGCCGCGTGTCACCGTGGGTGGCGATCACCTGGAACACTCCCTCGCGCATTTCCAGCAGGCTCAGATCGAAAGTGCCGCCGCCGAGGTCATAAACGGCGACGCGGGCCCGTTCGCCGAGCTTGTCCATGCCATAGGCCAGTGCCGCGGCGGTGGGCTCGTTGAGGATCCTGACCACCTCCAGCCCGGCCAGCTCGCCGGCGCGCATGGTGGCGGCGCGCTGGGCGTCGTTGAAATAGGCGGGCACGGTGATCACCGCCTTGGAAACGGGAAGCCCCATCCGCCACTCGGCGATGCCTTTCAATCCCTTGAGGATTTCCGCGCTGATTTCCTGCGGCGATTTTCCCAGCACGCGCGGCAAGCCGTCCGCGCCGGTCGTCACGGGCACGGGAAACCCGTCCTCCAGCTCGTCCGCCCGGCGCCCCATCAGGCGCTTGATGCTGGTGACCACGCGCCCCGGATCCACCGCCCGATGCCGCAACGCGCGGGCGCCGATCTCGATTTCCTCCTCGCGGCCGATCCACACCGCGCTGGGGGTTATCCGCCGGCCATCCCGATCGGCCAGCAGGATCGGAAACCCGGAATCGACCACGCCCACCGCCGAATGAGTCGTCCCCAAATCGATGCCCAATATCGTCCCGCCCATGAGGCGGCGAATTTTGCCCGGTTGCCGCACCGCGTCAATGCGGACGGATGAGCGAATTTCGGTTGGACAAACCGTGCTCCGGACGATAGCAACGCCGCCCGCCCGCGTGACTATCGCGGCTCGCGCAAGCATGGCAGAGTAGCTCAGCGGTAGAGCAGAGGACTCATAAGCCTTTGGTCGGCGGTTCAAATCCGCCCTCTGCCACCATCTCCATTACAGTGAGTTGCGCGATTTCAAAGCTGTTGTTTTGAGATCGGCCACCGGGTGCTTGCCACTTCTTCAAACATCGGATGGAAGCGAATGGACGCGAATTGCCATGGCGCACTCCCATCCGGACGCGATGTTTCATCTTTGATGTTCGGCATGGCGCTTACCCACTGCCAGCAGCGCCAGCTATCCCTCACTCGGATTCAGTTCACCGAACCGCCGCTGCGGTGCCGCCCGGAATGCCCGCGGCGATTGACCTGTCAGCTTGCGGAAGCGGGTGCTGAAATGCTGCGTGTTGGGAAACCCGACCTGCAAGCCGACCTGCTGCACCGGCAGGTCGGTGGTGAGCAGCAGGTGCCGCGCCCTTTCGATGCGGCGGGCTTCGAGGAACTTGACCGGCGCAAGCCCGGTGCGCTCCTTGAACAACCAGGAAAACCGTGAAACCGACAGGCCCGCCACCCGCGCCAGCTCGCCGATGCCGAACTCCCGGTCCAGACCCTCGCTGATGTGGCCGATGACGCGGGCGATCCGTTCGTCGGCGATGGTCGGTTGCTGCCGGGCAGCCGCCAGACGGGCGAGCAACAGCACCCGCTCCATCGCGTTTTCCGCCAGCGGCAGGTGCGGCACCTGTGCCCCCCACCAGTCCAGCAAGTCACGCAATCCGGCGCGCACCGCGGTCCATATCGCAGGGTCCGGCAATGAAATCACAATCGGTCCCGCTGCTCCCTCTGCCGGCCGCAGCGCCTCCAGCAAATGCGGGCGCGGGTCGAAGATCATCCAGACCTCGTGCTGCCGCTTTTTGAGAACGAGTTCGTAGGGTGTGTGGGGCGCGAGGATCACCGCGTGCTGCCCGGGCAACTCCCAGCTCCGGCCGCCACAGCTGATCTCGGTCAGCCCGCCGAGGAAGAACCCCGCCGACCAGTGCGGAAACCCCGGCCCGCGCCCATACCGCAGGCCGGCGCTGTCGGTACTCTTGCCGGCGGATAGGATCATCGGGCTCGTTGGGGAGTGTTCGGCACAGGCTGATGCACGGCGGTTCCCAGAATGGAATGATCACCGCCCATTTGGGTAGGCAGGAAAAATAGAAACGAAAACAGGAACGCTGTCCATTGCGAAAGCGGGTCGATCCGGGCAGGCTTGTCAATGACTTCGATGGCTTGAAGCGGCGCATCCCTGGCTTCATGCAATGCGCCAATCGCAGCCACACGGGGCAGAAACATCCGTCCACCAAATGACTCCAGCTGTGATAACAACCCCTGCCAATACAAGCCGCCTTGCAAGGTTTGCGGCCGTGCTTCTGGTGGCAGCCATGCCGCTGCACGCCGCCACTTTCAACGCCAGGGACTACGGCGCGGTGGGCGACGACAAGACTGACAACACCGCCGCTTTCACGAAATGCCTCGAGGCGGTCATCGCGGCGGGCGGCGGGCGGATGTTTCTGCCAGACGGAGTCTATCAAGGGCGCATCGTCATCCCGCCCCGCGGCGGGCCGAGCTGGATCACGGTCGAGATCGTCGGCGAGAGCGAGCCGCCGCCGGTGTGGGTTACGATCGGCAATTTTCCCCCTCAGAACGGCGGGACCATCGTCAAGTGCCTAGCCACCTCGGGCGCCGCGGTGATTTCAGCGAGCAAGGGCAGCCTCTACATGGGCTTTTCCGGGGTGCATGTGGTGATCCGCAATCTGGATGTGCGCACCTACGACAACCCGCAAATCGGCGGCATCGACCTGAACTTCGCCGTGCAATGCCGGCTGGATAACGTGGTCGTCTCCACCGGCGTTTACAACGTGCAGGCCTCCCAGCCCACGCATGGCAAGGCCGGCCTCGTCACCCCGGCCAACAACAACGGCGCGCTCACCATCCTGCGCAACGTCCTGGTCACCGGCTATGACACCGGCATCGTGGTCAACGAGCACACCGACGCCGACAACATCGTGGTCGCCAGCAACATCCATGGCATCAGGTTCAATACCGCCAACCACGCCTCGCGTTTCGGCCGGCTCGGCACCTACCGCAACACCCATCATGTCACGGTATCGGGACGGCACGGATTTCTCATCGAACAGATGAACACCGAACAACCGGGCGCGGGCCAGACCCATGCGCAGAATGCCTGGCAGACGCTGGTCAGCGACGTCAACGACCCCAACAGCCTCGGCACCGGCGACATCAACTACTGGGTCGTCATCGGCGGAGTGGGCGCTGTGGACACCTTCACCAAGAACGGCGGCAACTCGATCCAGGCCCGGCGGATCGGCTCCGCCCCCGTCGGAGACAAGTAGCAGGCGGAAGACAAACAGAATGATTGAAAGGCAGAAGATATGAAACAAACACTGAAACGTGTGAAGAATGTGTTATCCGTTGTGGCGCTTCTGATGGTCGCATCGCGGGTTTGCGGGGGAGTCTCATCGGCCGAGCCGACGAAATCGGTACGGCTGGTGCTTCCGGCGCAGGCAGGCCCCGTTGTCGAGAATGTGGGCAAGGTTTTTGCGCGGCAGGTCCAGCAGCGGTGCGAGGCCAAGGTTGTGACTGGCGGCGATGCGCCGTTGACGGTGGAGCTGGCGGTGGAGAAGGGTATTGGAGTGGAAGGTTACCGGATTGAGGACCGGAAGGACGGCGGTGTGCGGATTGCGGGCAATGACG
>JBMTCD010000020.1:0-27905 GCA_049430545.1 Luteolibacter sp. | reverse complement strand
CATCGTCGGTTTCCCCGGCGAGACCGAGGAGGACTTTCAGGAGTTGTTGGAATTCATCCGCGAGTTCCGCTTTGAGCGCGCCGGCGTGTTCCAATACTCGAAGGAGGAGGGCACCCGCGCCTACAAGCTGCCCGGCCACATCCACCACGCCACCCGCAAGAACCGCTGGTCCCGCGCGATGGCCGAACTCCAGAAAATCGCCGGCGAGGTGAATGCCGCCCAAGTCGGCAAACAGGTCCGCGTGCTCGTCGAGCAACCGGGCGTGGGCCGCACCGAGTGGGACGCACCGGAAATCGACGGCTCCGTCATGGTGGATGAATCGCTTCCGGTCGGCGAATTCGCCGAAATCACCATCGGCGACTGGCGCGGCTACGACCTGGTGGCGGCGAGGTGAGAAGGGCGGGGCTCCGGCCCGCTTGAAAACGCCCATATGCCATCCGCCAGGGCGATGATCCGGGGCTATCTGGCGGGCGCTCGCCAGTCCGGGAATGAGGATGCGAGTTCGCGGCGGTATTTCTCGACCTCGGATTGGTCCCCGGAGCTTTCGAGTGCCTGGATGAGTTTCCAGAGGGCTAGCGGCTTGAGTTCGCGGTCGTTGTGGAAGTTGACGACGATGAGGAACTCCGCCGCAGCCTTGCGAGCGTCTCCGGCCTTCATGTGAAGTTCGCCGGAAAGAATGCGCAGTCCGGCGCTGGTGCGGCCTTGCGGGCGGAGGGCGGTCCCTTCGTCGGTGGCGGCGCGGGCTGCTTCGGTCTTGCCGAGCAGATCAAGCGAGCGGCCGCGGTCGAGCAGGCCGTCGGCCTGCCAAGCGGGGTTGTCCTCGACTTCCAGCACGTGGTTGACGGCATCGAGGGCACCTTGGGCGTCGCCGGTTTCGAGGCGGGCCTTGGCGAGGTATCGCCAGACTTCCTTGGGCGTGGCGCGCGGTTCGTCCGGGGTGGCGACGAGAGCGAGACAAGTGGCGGCAAGTTCGTGGTTCCCGGCGTTGAAGGCCTGCATGCCGGTCCATTGGAGCACCTGGTCGGGGATGTCGCCGACGTAATCGCCTTGGATGGCAAGGTGGATCTCGGCGGTGAGCTTGACGACGTCCTGGGCGGCGAAGTGGCCGAGCGCGAGGAGCAGGCCGGCGTGCTTGCCATAGGCGTCCGGACGGAGGGCCCGGGCTTTTTCGAGGAACGCGGCGGCCTCGGACGACTGGTTGTTTTTGACCATGCCCCAACCGATCCAATAATTGGCCTCGGCCTGGTGGCCTTCGCCGAGCTTGGCGATGTTCTGCAGCAGACCGCGATAGCGGGCGATCATGTCGTCAATTTCGCCATCGGCGCGGCGCATGCGGGCGGATTCGAGCCAGGCGAGCGAGATGAGGTCGGGCGGTTCGCCGATCTTGATCAGGCGGTCGAAATCGGCGATGGCCTTCTGCGGCTCGGCGACGGCGACATGGGCGCGGGCGCGCTTGGCGAGCGCGGAGGGGATGCGCGAATCGTCCTGATAGCGGCTGATGAATTCGCCAAGCGAGCGGATGGCTCCTTGGTGGTCGCCGGCCTCGGCGAGGCACCAGCCGCGCTGATAGAGCAGGCCGGGGCGGTTTTTTTCACTCAGCGCGGTGGCGTCGATCTCGCTGTAAACCTTGGCCGCCTCCGCCACCTCGCGGTTGGCGAACAGCGTCTCCGCCTTCATCATGAGCGCGGTGTGGATGCGGCTGTCCGCAGGGTGGAGTTCCCGGTAGAGCTGGAGGAAGGCGTCCACCTGATCCGGCACATGGCGGCCCTCGATCTGATAGAAACAGAGCAGCCGGTAGTAGGAGGCGTGGAAGGCGAGATCCGAGCGGGGATCGGAAAGCCGCTCGACCTCGCGGAACAAGCCGGACGCGTCCTGCGGGCGGTCGAGCTTGAGGTAGGCGCGGGCGGCGATCATGAGGCGCGCGGCTTCCTTTTCACCGCTGGCCTTGGTGCCGGATGCGCCGAAGATCTCGATGACTTTCCTGTAATCCTTTTGGGCAAAATAATTGCCCATTTGCGCCGTCTGGGCATCGGCGCGGAAGTCTTCCATCCCGGGGGTGCGCAGGATCAGGCCGAGGCAGCGGTCGGCAAGCTCGGGTTGATCGAGCTTGGTGGCGGCGAGCGCGGCCTGGAGCGCGGCCTCGCCGCGGACTTTCGGCGCGTGGGGGCCATCGATGACTTGCTGGAAGAGCGCCAGCGCCTCCCCGGTGCGGCCGGCATTCATGGCGATGTGGCCGAGCGCGACCATGGCCTGCGGAGCGAACAGGGTGCCGGCGGGGTCTTCGGTCACCTTGCGGTAGCGCTCGGTGGCCTCGCGGTCGCGGCCCATGATCCGGTAGCAGTTTCCGGCGAAGTAATTGCCGCGCGCGCGCTCCTCGGGTTTGGCGGCATTGGCGGCATAGCGCTCGAACATGGGCGCGGCGAAGACGTATTCGCCCTTGTTGTAGTGGTCGGCGGCGAGCGTGTAGGCGGCGGCGGCGGCCCATTTGCCCTTGCCGTAGCGGTTGATGAGGGTGCTGAAGCAGCGCTTGCCCTCGTCGAGGCGGCCGGACTGGTAGTGGCTGTTGCCGAGGTACCACCAGGCGATTTCGGCGTTGGGGTGGTTGGGATAAAGGTCGAGGTATTGGCTGAAAATGTCCGCGGCGCGCTGGAACCACTCGACGCGGTTTTGCAGGTCGGTGGCTTTCTGCGCGGAATCGTAGAGGTTTTTCCCGCGCTGGAAGAAATCGTTGGCGGCATCCGGCGCAAGCACGGGATCGACCGGCTCGGCCCGCGGGATCTGGGCGGCCGCGGGGCTGGCGACGAGCAGGGCGATGGCGAGGGTGCGTTTCAAGACAGGATGGCGGGATGACGCGGCGGGCTTCAGCGGCCCTCCGGCTGCGGCTTTTGGGTGGCGAAGGAGATGTTCCAGATACCGGCTCTCGAGCAGGTGTCGATCACCTCGACGATGCGCTGGTAAGCGACCGAGCCGTCGCCGCGGATACGCACCGGCTGGTTTTCAAACTGGCGGGCGATGGCGGCGAGCTTGTCGTGAAGCTGCGGCAAATCCACGGTGGCCCCCTCGACGCGGATGGTCCCGTTGGACAGGACGTTGATGATGATCTCGCCTTTCGGACGGGTGAGTTCGGCACCTTCCTCGGCGGTCGGAACCGAGACGTCGAGCTCGGTCTCGTAGCGGCTGAACTGCCAGGTGACGATGAAGAAGATCAGCAGCAGGAACACGATGTCGATCATCGGCGCGAGCTGGATGCCCGCGGGTTCCGGTTGGCGGCTGGAGAATTTCATGCCGTGCGTGTTTCCTCAGATGCCGTGAAGATCGCGGGATTCCGCATCGCGCGGGACGGGCATCGCGTATTCCTCGCGCACCCGCTGGGCGGGCGATTGCGACGCGTGCGAGACCTGGCGCTCGACCTGCGAGTGCAGCAGCGTGAGCAGGTGGGTGGCGGCGGCTTCGAGTTCGGCGATGTATTTCTGCACCCGGCCGCGGAACAGCGAGTAGAAAACCAGGGCCGGAATGCCGATCATCAGCCCGGCGGCGGTGGTGATGAGCGCTTCGGAAACGCCCTCCGCCAGCTCCATCTGCCGCACGCCCTGCATGTCCCCGGTGGCCACTTGCAGGAACGACTTGATCATTCCCAGCACCGTGCCGAGCAGGCCGACCATCGGCGCGATCGAGCCGATGTCCGCCAGATAGGTGATGCGCGAACTGAGCATGCCGGCCTGGCGCGAGCCCTCGGCCTCCGCCACCTCGCGCACGCCGCCGAAGGAAGCCATCGGGTATTTCGTGAGGAAATCGAGCGTCTTCTGGGTCACGCGTGCCATGCAGCCGTTCTGGCGGTGGCAGTAGGCGATGAGGCCGAGGTAGTCGCGCTTGCGGATCATCGCCTCGGCGGCGTCCATGAAACGGTCGCTGACCACCGCATTGCGGCGGATGGTGAGAAGATAAATGAAGATCAGCACCACGGCCACCATGGAGAGCAGGGCGAGCGGATACATCATGATGCCGCCGGCTTCGACGATTTTCATGAAGTCCAATTCCTCGATGGCCGTGATGCCCGCTTCGGCGGCTTCTTCGGCGATCAAGCTGGCGGCGGATGCGAGAAACACCCCCGCGGTGGCAATGAAACGATGATGCATGAACTCTGTGGCATTTTAATCGCCGCCTTGGCCAAAGCAAGCCCGGCAATGGCGGGTGTGGATTACGCCCGGCGGGCGGCGGATTTATCCCGCGACACCCCGCACACGCGCCCTTGGCCCAAGGCGGCGAGCGGAGATCCTTTCCCAATGGTTCTTGAATCCGGGAAGCGGCTTGCTTGAATGCCGCCGTGAAACACGTCCCGTTGCTGCTTCTGGCGGTTTTGTTTGCCGCGTGCGCCCGGAATCCGCCGCAAGCGCTGGTGGTCAAGCAATTCGTCCTCCGCGACCAGGAAAAGGAACGCGCGGAGGATCCGATGGTGAGGATGGAGAAAATGCGCCGCCTCCACGGCGCGGTGAGCATGGAGGAACGCCGGCAGCGGCTGGGGCAATATTACACGCTCCTCTGGCATGACCCGGATGGAGCCGGCACCGGCAGGGTCACCGCGCTCTTCGAATACCGGCAGGGCGGCAGCGCGATCAAACGCATGACCAGGACCTTCCCCGCCGGCGATACCAATGGCACCGCGGAATTTGCGGTGACCGGCGACGATTACTTCATCAAAGGCAAGGTCCTCGCGTGGCGCGCCAGCATCTCCCGCGGCGGACGCGAAATCGCCAGCGAGCAATCCTACCTCTGGCGCTGAATCCCATGATTGCCCGTCGCAAATCCCGCGCATTGCGCGCGCTGCTCGATGAAGTCGGCCCGGTGGACGCGGTGGGCCTGGAGGAACGCGCGGCGAAATACACCACCCGCAGCATCAAGAAGGACTCCAAGGTGTTCGGGCTGAAGCTCGCGGTTTCGATGGTCGATCTCACGACGCTGGAGGGCAAGGACACCCCCGGCAAGGTGGCCTCGCTGTGCCGCAAGGCGCTCCGTCCGCACGATGCGCCGGACATCCCGCAGGTCGCCGCGGTGTGCGTCTATCCAGCGATGGTCAGGCACGCGGCGAGACACGTGAAGGGCACGCCGGTGCGCATCGCCTCGGTGGCCACCGCGTTCCCCTCCGGCCAGGCCCCGTTGAAAACCCGGCTCGCCGAAGTGACACAGGCCGTCGCCGACGGCGCCGACGAGATCGACATGGTCATCAACCGCGGCGCCTTCCTCGCCGGCGAGCTGGCGCTCGTGCAGGATGAGATTTCCGCCGTGGTCGAAGCCTGCGGCGACGCCACGCTCAAGGTGATCCTGGAAACCAGCGAGCTGGAAACCTACGACCACATCCGCGCCGCGTCGTTCCTCGCCATGCGGGCGATCCGCCCCGGCGATTTCATCAAGACCTCCACCGGCAAGACCTCCGCCAACGCCACGCTCGCCAACAACCAGGTGATGCTCGACGCCATCCGCGACCACTTCCTCGCCACCGGCGTGGAAATCGCCATGAAACCCGCCGGCGGCATCCGCACCGCCAAGCAGGCGCTGCAATTCCTCGTCGCCGTGAAGGAAACGCTCGGCGACGGCTGGCTCAACCACCGCCGCTACCGCTTCGGCGCCTCCGCCCTGCTCAATGACCTGCTGCGCCAACTCGAAACCCGGCGCACCGGAGCCTATCAGGCGCCGTGGACGTTTTCCGAGGACTCGGGCGGTTATTGATTTCGGGCCGGCTTGCAAGAATCCGCAATTTCACGCGGTAAGATTGATGTGATGATTGCACCACCCAAAATCCATTCCGCCATCGGCGCGCTGGCCCTGCTGGCCGCCCCGATCCTCCATGCCGCCGACCTCCCGGACCCCGATGGCAAGCCGGCCGACATGTCGAAGCCGGTCCAGGTCTTCATTATCATGGGCCAGTCCAATACTCTGGAAATGGGCAAGGTCACCGACGAACTCAAGGACAAGTATCCGTTCCTCGCCGATGACGCCGGCAAATGGACCACCCGCCAGGACGTGCGCAATGTCTCGGTGATGCAGAAACGCGGCAACATGGGGGTTTACCGCAACGACTGGCTCGCCATCAGCGGCAACAAGATCGGCATCGAGATCGGCATCGGCCACCACCTCGGCAACGCCATCGACGCACCCGTCATGGTCCTGAAAAGCTCGATCGGCAACCGCAGCCTCGGCTGGGACCTGCTGCCTCCGGGAAGCGAGCGATACGACTTCGATCTCAGGGAAAAGGATGGCAGCACCAAGACCTACACCTTCGCCGGCTACAAGGACAGTCCGGACAAGTGGGAAAAAGGTGCCGAGAAACCCGCCGGCATCGAATGGTATGCCGGCAAGCAATACGACGACGATGTCGGCAACGCCAAAAAGATCCTCGCAGAACTCGACAAGTATTATCCTGGAGCCAAGGGCTACGAAGTCGCCGGCTTCCTCTGGTGGCAGGGCGACAAGGACCGCTACAATCCCGCACACGCCGCGATGTATGAAAAGAACCTGGTCAATCTGATCAAGGCGCTGCGCAAGGACTTCAACGCGCCCAAGGCCGCCTTCGTCACCGCCTCGCTCGGCCAGACCGAGGAGAGCAACACCACCTCCCCCGACGGCCAGATCCTGCAGGCGATGAAGAGCGTCGCCAGCGGCAAGTATTCCGCCGAACTCGGTGACAACATCGGCTTCGTTTACACCCACCCGCTCTCCATGGGCAGCAGCTCGAACGCCCACTACGGCGGCAACGCCCAGACCTACATGAATGTCGGCCTCGCCATGGGCGAGAAAATGGCCGGACTGGTGAAATAACCGTCCAGCATATTCCCTCAATCCAACCGGCGGCAGCCGGGCCCGCGGGCCTGACTGCCGCCGCTTTTTTGCCCTGCATTGGAGCCGCCATCAAACCGCAAGCTGCTCCGGCGTGAAGCGCAGCGTTTCGCCGGATTCGGCGGCGGCCTGCAGCCAGTGGATCGCGGCCTCGAGACCTTTTTCCTTTTCCAACATGTCGTCGATGTCGGTGTAAAAGCCCTCGGATGTGGCATCCGGAATGTGGCGTGTATGCACCCGGAATTTTTAGTGCGGAATTTCGATATCTCGCAAACCGCCTGAAAGTGGAGTCCGGGGATATTCATCATCTGATACAGGAGCCTCTCCGCCCATCTGCCGAAGCCGACGATCGCCACATTCAAGGTGTCCGACGGAGTGGTGCGGGCGGCAGCCCGCCGCCCGCCGGCCCCGCCCAGCACCCGCCCCGCCTTCGCCGAGTTGGCGAGGAACTGGCGGCGGTTGAGAAGCGGGGGCGTGGTGTCCATGGCAACTTCCGGCTACGCCGCAGCTTCGATTTTCTCTTTCATCCACGTCCAACCGCCTGCCCGGAATCCGGTCATCCATGCTGACAAAGCGGGAATTTTTTAACAGTTGATATTTTGTCCAAATCATTACAATTGTCCGCTCATGGACAAAATATCGTCCTTTACCCAGCGAAATCCCGCCGCCATCACGCGGCTGATCGGCGAGCGCCTGCGCGGGTTCCGCCTGGCCCAAGGCTGGACCCAGCAGGAACTGGCGGAGCGCTCGGGAGTCGCGCTTTCCACGCTCAAGCTGCTCGAAAGCCAGGGCCGCGGATCGTTCCAGCGCCTGGTGCGGGTGGCAGTGGCGCTCGGCATCGATGGCGAGTTGCGCGACCTGTTCGCAAAGCCGGCGGCAATGGAGTCGATCGCCGCGGTGAAGCGAGCCGAGCGCCAGCGCGCGCCGCGCCGACCGAGGAAGGAGGCTGGTGATGGAACTTGAAGTCCAATGGCGTGGGGCGCAGCCCGCCCGTGTCGGCACGCTCTGTCAGGACCGCAACGGCACGGTGTTTTTCGACAATCCAACCCGCTGGCCTCGGGATTCCGCGCCGGCCGCGTCAATGGCAAGACCGCCGAAATCGCGCGCCGCGACCTGATCCGGCTTGCGGAGGAACACGATGTCGGAAACGCTCCGGCCATCATCGGGCGGGTCATCGACTCGGTCGGCCGCTGGATGGAACACGCCGCGGCCCGCGCCATCCCCCGCACCACCGCCGCCATGACCGCCGCCATGACCGCCGCCCAACACCGCCTCTCCATCTAGCCGCCATGCCCGCGAAAAAAAACACCGCCCGCGAATTGCTCTTCGGCGACCTCTGGGAATTCGATCCCGCGCCCGAGTCCGCGCCCGCCCACATCGAGCCGCGCTACGGGCTATTCATCGGTGGGAAAATGACCGCGCCGAAATCGCGCAAATACTTCGACTCCATTTCGCCTCGCGACGGGAAAAAGCTCTCGGAAATCGCCCAGGCCAACGCCGCCGACGTGGATGCCGCCTACCAGTCAGCCGCCAAGGCCTTCAAGACATGGAGCAAGCTGCCCGGTGCCGAACGCGGCAAGTATCTCTTCCGCATCGCGCGCCTGTTGCAGGACCGCTCGCGCGAGTTCGCCGTGGCGGAGACGCTCGACGGCGGCAAGCCGATCCGCGAGTCGCGCGATTTCGACCTGCCAATGGCCGCCGCGCATTTCTTCTATCACGCCGGTTGGGCGGACAAGCTCGACTTCGTCACCCCCGGCCGCTCGCTCGCGCCGCTGGGAGTAGTCGGCCAGGTGATCCCGTGGAATTTCCCGCTGCTCATGCTCGCGTGGAAAATCGCCCCCGCCCTGGCCACGGGCAACACTGTGGTCATCAAGCCGGCGGAAACCACCTCCGTCACCGCGCTCAAGTTCGCCTCCATTCTAACGGATGCGGGTTTGCCGCCGGGGGTCGTCAACATCGTCACCGGCGCGGGGGAAACCGGAGCCTCCGTGGTGAACCACCCGCTCGCCGCCAAGATCGCCTTCACCGGCTCGACGGAAGTCGGCAAGATCATCCAGAGCGCGCTCGCCGGCACCGGCAGGAAACTCACGCTCGAACTCGGCGGCAAGGCGGCGAACATCGTCTTCGAAGACGCGCCGCCCGACCAGGCCGTCGAGGGCATCGTCAATGGCATCTTCTTCAACCAAGGCCACGTCTGTTGCGCCGGTTCGCGGCTGCTGGTGCAGGAAAGCATCGCCGACGACATCCTCGCCCGCCTCAAGCGCCGCCTCGCCGTGCTGCGCGTCGGCGACCCGCTCGACAAGAACACCGACCTAGGCGCGATCCACTCGAAGGAGCAGCTCGCGAAGATCCGTGAGCTGGTTCAAAGCGGCGTCGCTGAAGGCGCGGAAATCCACCAACCCGCGTGCAAGCTGCCGAAAAGCGGCTTTTATTTCCCGCCCACGCTGTTTTCCAACGTCACGCAAAGCCAGCGCATCGCCAACGAGGAGATCTTCGGCCCGGTGCTCTCGATTCTCACCTTCCGCACGCCGGAGGAAGCCATCGAGAAGGCGAACAACACGCCTTATGGGCTGAGCGCCGGAGTATGGACGGACAAAGGCTCCCGCATCCTGATGATGGCCTCCCGCCTCAAGGCCGGCGTGGTGTGGGCGAACACCTATCAGAAATTCGACCCCTCGTCGCCCTTCGGAGGCTACAAGGAGTCCGGCTTCGGCCGGGAAGGAGGCAGGCACGGGCTGTTGGATTACGCATCCCTGGAAACCGTGGCAGCGCATCCCGATAATTCCTGCGCAAATCCTTTGATTCGCCCCACCGATCCTGCCGCGGACGGAGTCTCCCCTTGAAAAGCCTGCAGCGCGCGCCTAATTCTGCGCGCGGCCAGCGCGGCCCTCCGATTTCACACCGTCATGAACGCCCTTGCCCGTTGTCTGCAAACGTATTGGTCCTCCTCCATCGGGAAAAAACTCGTGGTCGCCCTCACCGGCCTGTTCCTGTTGTTGTTCCTGCTGGGGCATCTGATCGGGAACCTGGTGGTGTTCATGGGCCCCGAGCCGTTCAACGCCTACGCCTACTTCCTCCACCACATGGGTCACGGCGCGGGCATCTGGGCGTTCCGGATCGTCATGCTGGTGATGCTGGGAGCCCACATCGCCGCCACCATCGCGCTGACCCGCCAGAACAAGGCGGCCCGCAAGTCCTACGAGTTCCAGAACACCATCCAGGCCAGCGTCTCGTCGCGCTACATGATCCTCACCGGCCTGACGATCCTCGCGTTCTTCGTCTATCACATCCTGCACTTCACCGCCCGAGTCGGCAACGAATACGACAACCCGGCGCTCTACACCTACATGCTCGACGGCAAGGAAGTCCACAATGCGTGGAAAATGGTCATCGACGGCTTCTCGGTCTGGTATGTGAGCGCCTTCTACGTCATCGCCATGACCTTTCTCGCCTCGCACCTGGTGCACGGTTTCCAAGCGGTCTTCCAGACACTCGGCCTGCGGTCGAAAAAATCCGCGCCCGCGCTCAAGCAGATCTCCATCGCCTACACCCTCTTCATCTGGCTCGGCTTCATTTCCATCCCGGTCGCCATCAACTTCTTCGGCTTCGGACGCTGATTTCCACGATCCACAATCTCCAATCCTCAATCCGATGAGCATCTCTCTCGACAGCAAGATCCCGTCCGGCCCTCTCGCCCAGAAGTGGTCCAAGCACAAGATGGACTCGAAGCTGATCAACCCGGCGAACAAGCGGAAGTTCTCGATCATCGTCGTCGGTTCCGGTCTCGCAGGCGGTGCCGCGGCGGCCTCGCTCGCCGAGCTGGGATACCAGGTGAAATGCTTCTGCTACCAGGACAGCCCGCGCCGCGCGCACTCGATCGCCGCCCAGGGCGGCATCAACGCGGCCAAGAACTATCAGAACGACGGCGACTCGGTTTACCGGTTGTTCTACGACACCATCAAGGGCGGCGACTTCCGCGCCCGCGAGGCGAATGTTTACCGGCTTGCCGAGGTGGCCAACTCGATCATCGACCAGTGCGTGGCCCAAGGAGTGCCCTTCGCCCGCGAATACGGCGGCCTGCTCGACAACCGCTCGTTTGGCGGCGCGCAGGTGTCGCGCACCTTCTACGCCCGCGGCCAGACCGGCCAGCAGTTGCTCATCGGCTGCTACCAGGCGCTCGAAAAGGAAGTCGCCCGCGGCGGTGTGAAGATGTATCCGCGCACCGAGATGCTCGACCTGGTGCTGGTGGGCGGCCATGCCAAGGGGATCGTGGTGCGCGATCTGGTGACCGGGAAAATCAGTTCGCATGCGGCGGATGCGGTGATTCTCGCCACCGGCGGCTACGGCAACGTGTTCTTCCTTTCGACCAACGCGATGGGCTGCAACGTCACCGCCGCCTGGCGCGCGGCCAGGCGCGGCGCGCTGTTCGCCAACCCGTGCTTCACGCAAATCCACCCGACCTGCATCCCGGTCTCGGGCGATTACCAGTCGAAGCTCACGCTGATGTCCGAGTCGCTGCGCAACGACGGCCGCATCTGGGTGCCGAAGTCGCGCGAGCTGGCCGAGAAGCTGCGCAAGAAGCAGATGAATCCCAACGACGTGCCCGAGGACGGGCGCGATTACTATCTCGAGCGCAAGTATCCGTCCTTCGGCAACCTCTCGCCGCGCGACATTTCCTCGCGCGCCGCCAAGGAGGTCTGCGACGACGGCCGCGGCATCGCGCCCACCGGCCTCGGCGTCTATCTCGATTTCCGCGACGCGATCCAGCGCCTCGGCGAAAGCACCATCCGCGCCCGCTACGGCAACCTGTTCCAGATGTATGAAAAGATCGCCGGCGAGGACCCCTACAAGGTGCCGATGATGATCTATCCCGCCGTTCACTACACCATGGGCGGGCTGTGGGTGGACTACAACCTGATGTCCAACATCCCGGGCCTGCACGTGCTCGGCGAGGCGAACTTCTCCGACCACGGGGCCAACCGCCTGGGTGCCTCGGCCCTGATGCAGGGCCTGGCCGACGGCTACTTCGTGATTCCCTACACCATTGCCAACTATCTTGCCACCCAGAAACCCGGCACCGTCACCACGGCCGCGCCGGAATTCAAGCAGGTGGAGGACGAGACGCGGGAGCGCGTGGCCAGGCTGTTCGCGATCCAGGGCAAGCGCACGGTGGATTCCTTCCACCGCGAACTCGGCCAGATCATCTGGGATTATTGCGGCATGGCCCGCAACCGCGAAGGACTCGACAAGGCGCTCGCCCGCATCCCGGAAATCCGCGAGGAGTTCTGGAACAACGTCCGCATCCCCGGCTCCGGCGACAACGCCAACATGGAGCTGGAAAAGGCCGGCCGCGTGGCGGATTTCCTCGAGTTCGGAGAAGTGATGTGCCACGACGCGCGCGACCGCGAGGAATCCTGCGGCGGCCACTTCCGCACCGAGCACCAGTTCACCGACGCCGATCCCGAGGTCCAGTCCGGCAAGACCCAGGCTGGCGAAGCAAAGCGCCACGATGACAAGTTTTCCTACGTCTCGTGCTGGGAATACAAGGGCGAGGGCAACGCGCCGGTGCTCCACAAGGAACCCCTCGTTTACGAAGAGGTGAAGGTGGCCATCCGCAGCTACGCCTGACGGCGGATCACCTGCTCGCGGATGGTCTCGATGGAAGACGTGAGTGTCCCGGAATCAGGCCGCGTTCCAAATCCGCGGGAATTTTTCAGCGCCGGTGGGCCGGGCGCATCGAGGGCTTGACGATGCTGTCGCCCGCCGGATTGTCGATGGCGGCCTCTTGGTTTTTGCCCACGGGCTCGGCGCGCGGTGGCAGGACACCCACGCCATCGGCGAAGCCGCGGGAATCGCCCGAGACATTGTAGCGGGCATCCATATCGGCCTGGACGCCGTCGAGCGAGCGGGCATTGTTCACCACCGAGGGCTGGATGAAGATCATGAGTTCGGTGCGGTCCTGGACATTTTGGTTGCTGGAGAACAGGCGACCGACGTAGGGGATGTCGCCGAGGATCGGGATGCCACTCTTGGTGGTGTTGTCCTTGGTGACAATAAGGCCGCCGAGCACGATGGTGTGGTTGTTGGGGACGGTGGCGGTGGTCAGAATCTCGCGGGTGATGATGCGCGGCACGGTGAGGTTGCCGCCGTTGGTGCCGGCACCTTCGATGATCTGGTTGCCGCTCTGTTCGTCGTTGAGCAGGGCGATCTGCATGGTGATCTCGTTGTCGGAGTTCACCAGCGGGATGACTTCGAGTTTCAACACGACATCCTGGTATTGGATGCGGGTGCCGCTGCTGAACGTGCTCGTGCTGGTGCCGCCCTCGGTGGGGATGGCGATGCGCTCGCCGCTGGAAATGATGCCTTTCTGGTTGTTGGCGGTGAAAATGCTCGGGCGGGAAAGCACCGTGAAATCCGTGTTCGATTGCAGCGCCTTCATGAAAACGCTGACATCGCCGATCGTGCCGTAGGCGCGAAGGCCGCCACCGCCGAGATCGCCAGGATTGAATCCATCAGGGTCGGTCGTTGGCAGGATCGGCAGGATGGGCCCGAAGCCGCCACCGGCGCGGCCGACCACGTCGCCGCTGCGAACCAGATAGTCGAGGCCGGTCTCGGAGGTGTCGTTGAGTGTGAGCTGGCCAATGACGGTGGAAATCATGACCTGATCCGGTTTGACGTCGATCTGGTCGAGCAGGCGCTCGATGATTTCCAGCGCGGAGGGCGGGCCTTGGGCGACGATCGAGTTGGTGATATTGTCCGCGACCAGCAGGGTGCGGCCAACGAGCAGGGACTCGGGGGCCGAGCTGGCATTAGGATCGCCAAGCGAAGCGCCGCCGCCACGTGAGCCGCCGCCGAATGAGGAGGATCCTCCGCCGAATGAGGAGGAACCGCCGAAGCTGTTGTTATCGCCGAAGCGTGACGAGGATCCGCCGGCTCCGCTGGAGGTCTGGGTGGCGCGGTTGGTGCCGGTGGCGGTGCTGCGGCCCGAGCTGCGGCCGCCGGTGGTGGACCCGGCGGTGCCACCCTCGCCGGTGCCGGAGAAGGCGCGGGTGAGCGCATCGCCGGCGATGGGCAGGAACTCAGAGACGGTGAGGAAGCGGAGCTTGCGGCGGAGGAAAGTTTTTTCGCTGGTGGGAATGTCGAACTCGCGGACGAGGCCTTCGACGAAGATCAGATCGACGGGGCGGCCCATGGCGAAGATGCGGTTGGTGCGTGGCTCGGGCACGATTTGGACCGGAGTGGCCTCACCGGCGCTGCTGCTGGCTGCGGCCGGAGCCCCGGGCAGTTCCACACCCGGAGGCGCGGCCGCGGCGGGAGCGTCCGCGCGCTGGACGCCGGCGGTGGTCTGAGCCTGTTGTTGGGCGTTGAGCAGCTCATTGAGCACCGTGGCGATCTCGGTGACATCGGCGTAGCGCACCGGGATGAAACGGGTGGCCTGGACCGAGCCGGGCTTGTCGATTTCCGCCTTGAGGTCGATGAGTTTGCGGATGAGGGAAGTGTTTTCCGTGATGACCACGGCAGCGGCGTTGGGCACGGCGGCGATCGAGCCGAAGGCACCGAACTGGCCGATGATCTGGGTGAAGGTATTCACCGCCTCGGCGGGTTTGATGTAATCGAGCGTCATGACGTAGGAAATGACGGCGTCGCCCTCGGGCAGTTCGTCGGTCTCGTTGTAAACGTCCACACCGCGGCCGGTCGGGCGGATGCCGCCGGTGGCGAGCGTGAGAATGTCGAGATTGGGGTCTTGTTGGTCGGGGACGAAGACGAAATTTTCGATGGTGGCGGCCTTCTTGAGCAGCTCGGCGGCCTGGGCGTAGGTGAGCGGATCCTCCGGTGAGGCTTCCTGGACGAATGAGAACTCGGCCTGCGCGGCGGCCGAGGAAACAATCACGCGGCGGCCGGTGTATTTGCGATAGAGGCCGGCGAGCGCGTTGCCGCTGAGCTTGGGCTCGATGATGTCCTCGACGATCTTGGTGTTGCCGAGGTCTTGCCTGGGGGCGTCCTGACGGCCTGCGGGGGCTCCCGCGGGGGGCAGAGGGGCTGGTGGAACGGGAACAGGCACTCCGGGAGGTGCATCCTGGGCTTGGGCGGGCATCGCCAGCAGAACGATTGCGGCGGCGGAAACGAGGCGGAGCATTTGGCAAAATGACATGGTCGGGAAAAATCTAACGGGCGATCAGCGGTCTCGGCGGATGGGGCGTTGCTGGTTTTGGGCGGGCGTGCGGTTGATGGCGGGGATTCCCGGGGGCCTTGCTTGCGGCTGCTGACCGGCTTGGGTTTGGGGATTGGGCGGCGGGACGACGCGCGGCCGTGGCTGGCGCGGGTCCGCTTGGCCGGGCTGCGGCTGGGTGCCGGGCCGGACGCCGGGCGGCAGCTGCGGCTGGGCGGGCTTGGGTGCCGGCGGGCCTTCAATTTTCAGCAGGGATTCATCGAAGCTGACGGTGCCGTTGACGGTGCCTGAGGCCATGCGGACGACTGTGCCGAGCGGCTCGCCCGGTTTGCGGGTGACAGCGAGGATTTTGAACCCTTGGCTGGGTTTATCGGTTTCCACCACGATCCGTTCCTTGGGGTCCTTGCGGTTGAGCAAGGTGACGCGATAGCCGCTCGGAATCGGCGAGACGCCGGCGAGCGCGTAGTCTTCCAGCGGGTTGGCAGCGGCGACCTGCTCCGGCGGCGGCGGCTTGGAAGTGAAGGGCGAGTCCGTCCACAGCGTGCTGTATTTCGTGAGCGGCGCCTTGCGCGGCAGATCGGCCGCCGCCACTGCGACGAGGGCGGTGGCGAGCAGGAGCGGGTGGCAGGCGCGGAACATCGGAAAAGAGAGAGTGATTTTCAAAAAACCGGATGTGAATTTCAAATTCGCGATTTCACGTGGTGGGCAGCGGCACGAACCATTGTTCGACGGTGGCGGTGCAGTCGATCTTGGTATCGTCCTTGGTGTTGGGTGAAAGGCGGATCTGGGAGGCGGCGCGGAGTTGGTCAGGCACGTTGAGTTTGTCGAACCAGCGGTAGAGCGCGTCCTCGGAGCCGGACACGGTGAGCTGGATCTTGGCGCGGTGGTAATGGGCCCCGGAAGGGGCGTCGGTGGGCAACGGCCGCTGGGCCTTGATTTCCAGGCCCAGTCCCTTGGCCTCGCGCTCGCAGAGTTGTTGAAGCTGGGTCTGGACGTCCTGGTTGGCGGCGGGTTCGGGATCGTGGGCGGCCAGCCATTCCATCTCGTCGGTGACCTGCTCGCGGCTGGCGCGGAACATCTCGGCGGTGTCGAGCTGCTGGCGGGCCTCGCCGAGGGCGCGGTCGAATTCGAGACGCTTGGCCTGGAACTGCGCGTAGGCGAGGAAATTGAGCACTATGAATCCCGCGGCGGCGAAGAAGATGAGGAGTTTTTTCTCGCGGGGCGACATGGGATAGGATGCGGGATCAGCGGGTGTGCGGGGAATTAATGCCGCAGGGCGGTGGATTTGTCACTCATGGCTGGACGCTGCCATCGGCCACCTCGGCGGTGTAAACGAATTCCCAGCCGCGGGTCGATTGGTTCGGCTCGGGCGTCTGCCATGTGAAGCGGGTGAGGCCGTTGCTCTTGTTGAGGTTGAGGCTGAAGGTATTGACGGCCTGGAGCTGCGGGGCCTCGCCCTGAAGTTTGATGTCCGTGGCGCTGATTTCCGCGGTCTTGAGGCGCAATCCGCTGTTGCGCGGGATGCAGACGGCGATGCGCTGAAGGATGTCCACCGGCGAATGGTTGAGATCGATGGCCGGGGCCAGCTCGTCCCATTTGGCGATGTGCTCGGCGTAAGCCTCCCCTTCCGGGGCGGCCTCGCGTGCCATGGCAGTGAGGCGCTTGGCTTCCGAATGGCTTTGCCAGAGGCCGAAACCGAGCCAGCCGATCGCGGCAAGCCAGGCGAGCGCGGCGGCGCTGGCGGCGAGTGTGAGGTTTCGGCGCTTGCGGGCGGCCCGGCGCGCGGCACGCACATCGGCCGGCAAAAGAATGCTCAGCGGCTCCGGCAGGACCGGCGCGGGGCGCGGGGCGACTTCCACCGACGCATGGAACGCGCTGCGCAGCGCGCCGGTGTCCGGATTTTCCATGCGGGTCCAGACGACGATATGCGGCGTATCAAAGTGCAGCCCTTGCATCGCGAGCTGCATGAGCGTGAGCTTGATCTCGCGGGCGAGCGTGGCGTCCGGCTGCGCGGAATCCACGGCGGTGGCTTGGCAATAGGCGAGCTTGCCCTCGTGGTGGATGGCGAAAACCCAGCGGCCGAATTCCTTCCACACGGCGAGCACTCCATCGCGGGCGGGCAGAGCGCGGGCCGAGATATCGAAGCCCTTGGGACCGCGTTTCGGCATCTCGTTCTCGCCGGGCGTGCGCAGGAAGACCGCAAGCAGGGCGGTGTTTTCCTTTTCGCGGGCGACAACGAAGACATCGGTCAACTGCCCGGCCATGGGATCCGGCCGCAGGCCAAGGCGCTCGGCGTGGAGCGCGGCGAGATCGGGGAAAAGCGCGTCGTCATCGCTGGTGACGCGCATCGGAACGGCGGTGAGCGATTTCAGCGGGAAGAGCATCGCCAGATCGCCGGCGGGGATGTTCTCGACTTCGCCGGCCTTGGTGGTTTCCGCGGCGCTGTGCAGGGAGTAGGCCTCCTGGCCCTGGCGGGTCCAGATTTCCCAGCCGGTCTCGCCGGGGATGAGGAGGACATGGTCGGTGGATTTGCTCACGGGACGATTTCTTCGGTGCGTTCTAACAAGGCGGGGCGGCCGGCGCGGTTGCGGACGATGACGGTGATCCTGCGTTTGGCTCCTGCCGCCATGCCGGTGCTCTCGATGCGGGTGACGGCATCATCGACCGTGAACCGCCGGGCAAGATCCGGTCGAGCTTCGGCATCGATGCCCAAAAGATCAAGCGCGCTTGCGGGGTTTTCGAAGGGTTCGTCGTCCTCGGTGTCGCGGATGCCGTCCATGCCAGTGACGAGTTCCGGGAGGATGGCGGCCTCCTCGGGGGAGATTTCCGCGGCGGCGGCGATGAGTTCGGCGGTGGCCTCGTTGAGGTCGAGCGCGCCACTGCTCCAGATGGTGAACCAGTTGCGCCAATCCGGGCGCAGCGTCTCGACGCGGTCCATGCCGCGCACGAGGCGGGCTTCGTCGATGTCGTAAAACGGCCGGTTGAACGGCTGGTTGATGCGGCCGAGGCCTTCGTAAAACTCGATTTCCGCACCATTGAGGCGGGTTTCCTCGTCGGCATCCACCCAGTCGGCGAGGGCGTCGATGATTTCCTGTGCCTCGTCGAGTTCGAGGCCCCAATAGGTGAAGATCGAGAGCAGCAACGACTCGTCCTCCTGGAGCAGGATCGCATTGAGGTTGAAGCGGCCGCCTTCGGAAACGAGCCGGACTTGGAAACCCTCGCCGGCTTGGTCATCGAACTGCCGGAGCAGCGGGTCACTGCGCATCACGGCGGGATTGGCACCCACGGCGATGCCCATTTCCGCGAGCTGGCGGGCACGCGAGCCGTGGATTTTGGAGGAGGCGACCTCGACATCGAACGAAATCACGCGCAGCGCGCTCATGGTGGCGATGGCGAGGATGGCGATGAGCCAGATCACGGCGAGCAAGGCCGCCGCGCGCGGGTGGTGGCGGGCGGCTGTTCTCATCGTGGCAGGCCGCCTCCCCTCGGTGGGTTGGGATTGGGTGTTCCAGGCCGGCCACCAGCGCCGCGGCCGGGCGGGTTGGGTACTTCCACGGAAATGTCGCCGCCGCCGCCGGGTTGGCCACCCGGTTGGCCGCCGCCGCGCGCGCCGCCTTGTTGCATCACGCCGCGCAGGTGGATGCCGGGGTGCTGCTTGGGCGGCAGCCAGAAGACCTGGCGGATTTCCTCGCCCTTGGCGCCGATGGCCATGACCAGTTCGAGTTGCAGCGGGATCTGGTTGGGAATTTCCCAATCGTAGAACCATTCAAGCGAGCGGCCATCGAGCACGCGCCACTCGAAGTAGGCCACGTCTTCCAGCAGGACGATTTCCGCGAACGGCTCGTTGTCGAAGATGCTCGGGGAATCGGGCAGCGGCTCCTCTTCCACCTCCGGATTGGCGGCTTGGTCGAGGATCTCGTTTTCGTAGTAGCGCAGGACGATGTCGAGGAAGCCGCTGCGACGGCGCACGGTGGAAAGCTGGATGGCCTTGGCGATACGCTCCTCGCCGCCCCAGGTGAAACTGAGCGGGACGTTCTGGAGGGTGAGGTCGGAGAGGTATTGCGAGCCGGAATCCTCGACCTTGAGATCGAAGCGGGCGTTGCCGGGCATCGAGGAAAAAGTGCGGCCGAGCAGGTCGAAGAACGCCTGGTGCGCCATTTCCTCGTTCTGGGTTTGCACGATCGCGTTGCCCAGCGCCAGCGAGGTGCGGGCGATGCCGAACACCATGCCGACGATGATCGTCAGCAGGCCGGTGGCGATGACGACTTCCAGCAGGGTGAAACCCGCGTGGCGCTGTCTGGCGGGATGCTGTTTCATGGCTGGTAAAGGCGGCCGTAGCGCCAGGTTTCCACCATGCGTTCGTGCCACTCGCGGTTCTCATACCACCGCGCCGTCACCTCGATGCGGTACATTTCCTGAAGCATCTCGCCTTCCTCGTTCTGCAAATCCTCGAGCAGGGAAATCTCGGTGATGATCTCGAAACCGGTGTTTTCCTGGGTGTAGCTGGTGACTCCTTCCTCAAGCACCGGCAGCGAAAGGGTCTCGTCGAGCGCGCTGTCGAGGATGCGGGTGATGCGCAGTTCGCTCTGGGACAGCGACGCGGCGGCGGACATCCGGTGCAGGGCGACGACGAAACCGGTGGCGGCCATACCGAACACCGCCAGCGCCAGCACCATTTCCAGGAGCAGGAAGCCGTTTCGCCGGGAGTGTGGAAAATGGGTGGTCATCGGGCTTCCATCTGGCTGTCGCGGATGCTCGCGCTGAGCGGGTGGTAGGTGTCCTCGATCCAGCTTTCGTTCACGGTGAGGCGCACGCCCAGCGGCTCGCACAGGCCGGTGGGGTCGAATCGCCAGACATGCACGGTGTTCTCGCCGCGCGCGGCCAGCCACTCGGACGAGTTCCAGCGCCGGACCGATGCCTCGATGCCGTCTTCGAGCGGGTATTCCCAGCGCTCGGCGTCATCGGTATCCACGGTTTCGCCGCCGATCTCGTTGCCGAGCGCGGTGCGTTTTTCGATGCGCCCGGCCTCGGCCAACGGCATCAGGCGCACCACACCCTCGCGGAATTCGAGTGCGTAGGGCGTCTGCAGCAGCACCGCGGTGGCGCGGGCGCGCTTGGCCAGCAACTCGATCTCGCCGGAGGCGTTGCGCAACGCGCGCTCGTCGGAGGAATACACCATCAAACCCACCGCGCCGCCGATGACAACCGAGGCGATCAACATCACGATGACGATCTCCAGCAGGGTGAAGCCGCGCGCGGGGCGCTCAGTCATCCTGGCTGCTGAGGTCGTCGCCGGTGTTTTCCATGCCATCGGGGCCGATACTGATGATTTCGAAGTCATTGGCGCGTTTCTTGCCGGGGAAACGATAGGTGTAGGACGCGCCCCATGGATCCTCAGGGAGCTTGCTCATCACCTGCACCCAGCGCCGTGGTTCCGGCGTGGACGAAGGTTTCTCCACCAGCGCCTTGAGACCCTGTTGGGTGGTCGGGAAACTGCCGGCATTCAGCTTGTACATGGCCAGCGCGCTCTCGAAGCTTTTGAAGTCGGACTCGACCTGCCGCATCTTGGCGGCGTCGCCGATGCCGCGCATGGCGAAGATCGCGCCGCCGAGGATCATGGCGATGATCCCGAGCACGATGACCATTTCCAACAAGGTGAAGCCCGCGCGAACACGACGGATTGGGGATGAAGCATGGATTTTCATGTCTTGAACTGGCGGATGCTACCGCCCGCGACAGCCTCGCAGGGAAATCAACGCCGCGCGAACCAAAAGTTGTCAGGGAAAAGTTTCGCGCGGCGCGGCGGGTGGGGGCGCCGCATCATGCCCCCACCATCCGCAGCCAGGCGGCAAGGTTGTAGTAGTTCGTCACGCGGGCGATCTTGCCCGCGCGGATTTCGAAGAACGCGCCGACGCGGAGACGGTATTTCTGGCCATTCGCCTCCGGCAGGCCCTCGTCGGTGGCGAGGTATTCGCCGCGGATGAAAAACTCGGCGGCGGCGCGCGTGGGATCGTCGCTGGCAAAGATCACGAGATCCTCGACGGTCTCGCGGTAGCAGCGGTCCATGCGCTGGAGGAATGCGCGAAAGGCGTCCTTGCCGGTCTCGGCGCCGCCTTCGTTGATTTCGTGGACCACGTCGTCCGCGAGCAGCCCGAGCAGCGCCTCGCGGTCGCCTTGGTTGAAGGTGGCGTAGTAGGATTCGATCAGGGATTTCATGGGTGCAGGAATCAGGCTTCGGCATGCGGGCGGAATGCCGAAGCCATGTTTTCCGGGGCATGGTGACGGCCTCAGTATTCGGCGGGCGCCTTGGTGCCGCCCGCGGCTTGGCCACCGGTCAGTTCCACCGGTTTGTAGCCGCCGCGCGACTTGAAGTAGAGGATCAGGCCGATGTAGGCGATGAGCATGATCATCGGGAAGACGGTGATCTTGGCGAGCGCGCCCTGCTTGGCGGATTTCGCGGTGGCGTGCACCTGGTCCGCCTGTTCTTGCGGCAGCTCCTTCACTTTGTCCTCATTGATCGCCCGGTATGCGCCCAGCACATAGGTGCTCGAGGCGGAAACCTGCTCGTAAACACCCGGCATTTTTTCCTCGATGGCGGTCTGGGCGGATTTTTCCTGCATGGCGCCGATGATCGGTCCACCGAGGATGCCGACCGAGAGCATGCCGATGCCGGCGATGGCGTTCAGGGTGAGCGCGCCGCCCTTCGGGAACTGCTCGGCCACCACACCGAGAGTGGTGGGCCAGAAGAAGGTCTTGCCGATCCCGTAGAGGGTGGCGGCGGCGAAGATCACGAACAGGCCCTTCGCGACTGACAGCGCGAACAAGCCGGCGATGGCGAGCACCGCGCAGACGGTGAGCAGGCCGAGAGGGTTGATGCGGTGAACGATGGCACCGGCGAAGAAACGCAGCACCATCATGATCGCGGAGGTGTAAATGAGCACCCAGAGCGCATTGTGACCGGCCGCCTTGAGCGGTTCCTCCATGATGCCGGTGATGGCGGCGTCCGTGCCAAGCTCGGTGGTGGCCAGCGGCAGCATCACCAGGCACAGGAGAATCATCATCGGGCGGCCCGGCGCACGGCAGTAGAGGCCGTAGCCGATCACCGAAGCGGCGACGATGCCCCAGGTGAGGGCGGGGTGCCAGCCGAAAACCAGTCCGAGTTGCTTGAAGACAAGTGCCGCGGCGATGAACGCGCCGATGATGCCGAATTCGGCGAGCATTTCACGATAGGTCACGCCCGAGGCGACACGCTCGTTGACCGGGAAACGGGCCTTGAAAAGCATCACCAGATAGACCACGGCGGGCAGCGCGATGATGTAAACGAGCACGCGCCAATCCTCCGCCGCCTTGGCACCGAGCAGGATGGTGATCACGCCGCCGAGCACCAGGCCGCCCGGCCAGCCGGCGTGCAGGATGTTGAGCCACTTGGTCTTTTCCTTGTTGAAGATCGTGGCGACCACCGGATTGATGAAGGCTTCCACCGTGCCATTGCCGAGGCCGAGGATGATCGAGCCGATATATAGCAGGTTGTAGGCATTCTGGCGGGCGGCGGTGAGTGCCTCGCCGGTGAGTGCCTCGCCACCGGGACGGACGGTGGCGTAGGCCTGCAGCGCGAGCACGGCGTAAAGCGCGTAGCAAACGAAGCTGAATAGCATCGCGATCCGGTAGCCCACCTTGTCGATGACCAGGCTGAAGAGGATGATGGAAATGGCGAACGGCCAGATGCCCGCGCCGAAGAGTTCCTGGGCCTGGACCTGGTTGAGTCCGAATTCCGCCGGCCATAGACTGGGGTCATTGACAAGGAACGCGCGGCTGATGAAGGCGAACGAGGTGGTGACCAGGGCGATGAAACATCCCCAGAATACGAGTTTTTGATTGGCGGTGGCACTCATGGATTTCGCGTGGGTTGCGGGGCTTCTAGCAGCCGTTTCCGGACATGGCAAGCCCCCTCCGCAGCTGTTTTGACGGCCCGCTCAGCGGGTGACGCGCAGGCGGATGAAGCGGCGCGCGCCCCCGAGAGCGTCGCGAACGACCCGCAGGGCCGGCTCGTCGGTCTCGATCACGGTATCGAGCGCCGACCACGAGCCGGGATCGGACAGGTCGGAAGTGACTTCCACCACGATCTCGATGTCGCTGGCGTCTGGGTTGCGCGGAATGCGCAGGCGAACGAAGGGGCTGCCCCCGATTTCCACGAAGTCGAGGGTGATGGCAGCGACGCCGGGCACTTCGGGATCCGTGCCGAGCGCGTATTCGATCAGGTTCGGCAGGGCGTCGGCGTCCGGATCGGCCAACTCGCCAGCCACCAGCGGGTCGGTGGATTGTTCCGCGAAATGTGCGATCTGCCATTGCTCGAAGGGAGTGAGCGGCGTGTAGGAAAGCACGAGGTCGCCGCCGATTTCCACAATGTCCCAGTGGCCTTTCGCCTGCGGCAGGCTGGCGCTGTCCACGCGGAAATCCACCGACTCCAATCCGCTGATGCCGCCGGTGGTGGTGACAAGCGTGAACTCGGCGGCGGCGTCGGCGAAATCCGCCATCGCCGCAGCGTCCACCCGCACGGTGAGGGTGCCGGAGAGAGCCAGCGAATCGGCGGCGAGAAGATCGTGATCCGTGCCTGCGGTGCCGGCCCATGAGTCGATGCGCCATTCCAGGGTCGAGCCGTCGTTCATGGCGAGCGGCCCGGTGGTGAGCATGCCGAGGTCCGCACCGGGGGCGAGGGTGCCGGCCACCGAAACATGGCCGGCCACCGTGCCCTCGCCGGCGAGCACGGCACCGGCGGCCACGGTGAGCCCGTTGGCGGGAGTGAGGGTTCCGGCGATTTCCAGATTTCCTCCAAGAACTGCGAACTCCCCCGAAAGCGCGTGATCCGGGCCGGTGAGCGTGAGGGTGCCGGCACCGGTCTTGGCGAGACGGTTGCCGCTGAGGGCCGACTCGATGGTGACCGCAGTGAATATATCGAACACCGCGTCGGATACCGCCAGCATCAGCGCGCCACCGCTGAGAACGTGCGCGCCTTCCTCGACGACCAAGGCGGCGAGCAATTGGCTGCCGTCCAGGGTGATCGTGGTGGCGGCGGCATCTTCGCCTGCAGCCAGCACTGCGGTGGCCCCGGGCACCCAGCCGTGGGTGGCGCTCACGCCAGCGGGCTCGGCGGACCAGAGCGGCGAGTTGCCCCATGCGATGGCACCGCATGCGCCCGAGCCCGCGGTTTCTCCGTTCGCGTCGAGATAAAGAATGGTGGGGCCGACGGTGATTTCGATGGTGGTTTCGGAAAACTCACCGGCGGGATCGCTGACGCGGACGGTGAACTGGTTGAGGCCCACGTCGCTCGCCTTGGGCGTGCCGGTGAGCGTGCCGTCGGCGGCGATTCCCAGCCATTCCGGTCCGCTCACCTTGGTGAAAACCAGATCGTCGCCGGCATCGGGATCCGTGGCGGCCGCAGCGATCGAACCGGAATACGGCATGCCAACCGTTCCACCGGCCGCAGCGTGAACCGGCGACGCCCATTCCGGCGCATGGTTCGAGTCCGCGATGGAAATTTCCGCAGCGGCACCGGAAATCAGGTATCCGCCCGCGGCAAGGGTGAGCGTCACGGATTCCGGCCCTTCCACCAAGCCGTCGGCAATCGGTGCGACGACGATTTCCATGCTCGCCTTGCCGTCCGGGATCATCGCGCTCGTCGCCACCTCGTCGTAATCGAGGAGGTTTTCCGCATCGCCGCCGAGCGTGAATGCGACGCTCAGATCGCCCGCCAGCCACGCGCTTCGCGTGATGGTGAAAACGCCATTCACCGGCCCCTGCTCGGAGGCGGCCGGAGTGGTCGCCTCGACCGTCAGCACCGGCAGCGGATCGGCCACCGTGATCGTCACGTCGTCAAAGGTCGTGAGCGCGCCGTCGCCGGCGAGCAACCGCAGCACGTATGAACCCGGCGCGGCGAAGGTGACGGTGGAAAGTGGATCGGACGGATCGACGATTTCCACCGGCCCCGGGCCGCAAAGCACCTGCCAGGTGATGGCCATGGTGGCCGGCGGACCGGGCAGGCCATCGTCGTTCACGATTCCGCACAATTGCGCGGGAATCGTCGTTCCCGCATGAAAATCCGCACCCGCATTGACCATCGCACCCTGATTGCCGGTGCAAAATCCAGCAAGCCCGCTGAAAAAGGCGGTGCCCGGATAAGCGGTCACATTGGAACTCCAGCACAGCCCCGCGTGCAGGTCTCCGGCAAGATTCATCGTCCCGCGCAAGGTCCACGCAATGCCATCCGGCGATTGCCAGAATTCCACCAGAGCACCGCTGCGGGTGATGCGGCACCAATGCGGAACATGGGCCTCCGGAAAATCGCTCACCTCATTCCCTGCGCCGACGGTCGTGCGGCGGATCCAGGTGCCGGCCCCGTCTGCGGGACGCAAGCCGATGAAGCCGCCGGCGGCGTCTGCGGCCCCCTCGGCGCCGGCGCGCACAATCAAGCCGGCGATGCCAAGCGGGTAGCCGGCTTCATCGTCCAGCGCGCCATCGACGCGCACCATCACATCAAAATTACCGGAAAAGACCTGCCCCAAGAGATAATAACCATCGGATGTTCCGCCCTCGTGGATGCCGGACGAATCGCCGGAGATCCGATAAGCCCCCGGTCCGGAGTTGACATGGGATCCCGTGCCATCCGTGCCGGTCTGACGGCAGGCGAAGGGCGTGACCGCCGTGCAGCCGAAGACTACGGCAATATCACGGCTGACATCGTCATTTCCCAAGCTGGCGGTCGCCCGCAACACATGGATGCCGATCGCGGAAAATGACACGCCGGTCTCGGCCGCAGCCGGATCGTCGAAAACCACCGCTCCAGGCCCGCTGAGCATGGACCATGAAATGGCGGGCTGCGCACCGGATGGACTGCTTGCCCCGGCACTCATCATCAGGCCCACGCCCTCCGGCAGTATGATTCCGCCGTCCGCCAGCGGAGTGATGAAGGCGATCTTGGGAGCGGCCGCGATCCGGGCGATTTGTCCGACGGTCAGCGCTTCCTGATAGATCCTCACATCGTCCACAGCGCCAGCGAGGTGGCCCGAGGCGGTCACCGCATCGTATCCCACCGAGAAGATGGAGTCCGCCTCCAGCACGCGCGGCGTGCCGCTGCCCGCGGCGCTTTCCACGCCATCGATCAACACCCGCCCGTCCGCGCCATCGCGCACGCAGGCGACATGATGCCAGTGGCCGTCATGGATCGTCGTCGCGGATACCAGGTCGAACTGAAACCCTTCGTCGCTGGCACCCGCATGGTTGCCATACACCACGAACCGCACGTTCCCGCCTGCGGTGACGGAAACCCGCTGATAGCCCGGCCCGGAATCCCCTTTCTGCTGGACGACCACCGCCTCCGCGGCGTGCTCCGGCGGGACTTTCACCCATGCCGCCACGCTGAATGGTCCGGAACCGGCTGGGGAAGCAGGGTCAAAGCGGCTGAAGCCCGCATCGATCCCATTGAGCTGCAACGCGTGATCGGCCGTGGCGCGCGACACCCAGCAGGCGGAGCCGGCAAGCCAGGCGTCGCGCTGGTTGCCGGAGCTGTCGAAGGCCACCGCACCCGTGATTTCATCGAGCTGCCACCACGCGAACAATCCTTCGTCAAGGCGCTGCACCGAGATTTCCGCAAGCGCGGAGCCGACAACCGACGGGTCGGCGCCTTCGCTGGCGGAGATGGCCAGAGGGCAGGTTTCGCCCGCAACGAACGACGCCCGATCCGCCACGCGGATCGTCCCATCGGCCGGATCGATGGCGAAGTTCCCGTCCTCGTTGCCGCTGGTGATGGCATAACCCGCCACCTGCATGTCCCGGTTGGCAGCCGCGCCCTCGTGAACCCGGCGCGAGGTCGTGATGTTGAGGCCAAATGGCTGGAAATCCTCCGACAACGGCATCGAAACCACCTGCCCGGGCGACAGCCCGGCGGGCACCCGCCGTGGCAAGGGCTGCGAACTGCCGCCGAATGCCCCATGCGGCACGGCGTTGTGTGCCACCGGATCATCATGCGGCAGTTTTCCCGCAGCCTGCGCGGCATTCCGGCGATCGCCCGCCATCCAGATCCAAGCCAGCGCCGCCGCAAGAACGACGCAGGCACAGGACAGGCTGTGGCGATGGGGGAGCATGGCACGGGGAACGGGGTATGAGGCGCACGCCGGGGGCAGGCGCGCGATGGGGGATCACGCGATCAGGCATTCGGAATATATCCCCATGGAATCGTTTGGCGAGCGTTTTCCAACGCCACGACGGTCACATCCGAAAGCGGGTTGCGAGGAATCCTACCTGTCATTCTTTATGACAACCCAGAGCGCCATTTCAGCTTGCCGTCAGCACCGGAATCGGTCATTCTCCTTTCGACATCGCGAGTGTCCGTGTGACAAACATGGACCGGCAACCTGGCCGAGACGCCAAGGTGCCATCCGGTAACCAACCCGGGATGTGGGAGCGGGACCAGACAGACCCGCCCAACGAAAGTCTCACCGGAAATCTTCCGCCGCCCGCGCCGATGTCACTCGGTTCGGGCGTTTTTGATTTCCGGGCATCGTGGTGTCGTGACTAAATCACAACAACCACCATGAAATCCAGCGAGTTCTTAAAACTGTTAAAGGAGAAATTGGCCTCATCCGGTATTCCCGTGAGCAGGGACAAACCAACTCCTGAGGAGCTGAAAACAACAATTTTCCTTTTCCCGCCCAAAAGGAAGACGTCAGCATCCAACGATCCAGCTGCGCCGTCAAAAAAACCACAGAGCGAATACGAATCCTGACCCTCCGACAATCCGCAAGTCCCGGAAACCACCTAATAAACCAATACCATGTCCGAACCACGCGACCTTAGTGAATTCGCAAGTGCCCTTGAAAATGATCCGTCCGTCATCAAGGCAATCTCCAAA
>JBMTCD010000019.1:0-28544 GCA_049430545.1 Luteolibacter sp. | reverse complement strand
AGATCAAACCGCTGCTGCCCGCCATCCACGAGGCGATCGTCAAGCCCGCGCCCAGCGGCATCATGTTCGCCGATGGCGTCCGCATCGCCGGCATCAAGATCATGGCGAAACACCGCATCAAGGAAGGCATCCCGCTGTGCCTCGATTTCATCGACATCGAGCGCTGGAACAAACGCTCCCGCATCACCCAGTGCCTCGAAACCCTCGCCGAATACGGAGCCGCCGCGAAGCCGATGCTGCCCCGCCTGCGGCAGCTTGAAAAAGACCTGCTCGTCCACTCCGAGGCGCGCGGACTGCAAGAGCAGATCGAGCAGACGCGGAATCTCATCAAGAAGCTCGAAAAAGCCACCGGCACCGTCGAGCTGCGAAGCATCCGCTGATGCCGCCGTTCACCGGGATCGACCGCGAGGATTTCCGAAACAAGATCCGTTATCCGGTTCAAGCCGTGCCCGGCTCCGGTATCGACAGCCGCGGTCTCCTGCCCCACGCTTGCGCCGCGATCATCCGCGCGCTCCATCTGCCCATCGTCCGCGAAACCGCCGAACCACCCACCGACTGACCCGCCATGGATTTTGTTCTCGAAGCTCTCAAACAGGAATTCGTCTGGGGACTGCTCACCGGCCTGCTGGTCGCGGGTTTGATTTGGAAATCCGCCTACTCGCACCGCCGCCGCGATGCGCGCGAAATCAAACGGATCGAAGCAGAAATGAAGGAACTGCAAGGCCATCTCAACACCCAGCTCAAGATCAACGCCACCGGCAACGAGTCGCTGCTGGGCGAACTCGATAAACTACGCCAGCAAAACGAAAACCTGCGCATCCTCAACTCGACGCTGCAACAGAAACCCGGCCGCAGCGAACTCCGCCAGTTGCAAGCCCACGACATCGCCGTCGGCACCCTGCGCGAACAAGCCCCGGGCTTCGCCGCCGCATGGGAGAAGGCCCTCCGCCACGCAGAGGCCGAACTTGAAGCCGCAGACTCGGGATTGAAGAAACTCGTCCGCCGCGTGATCCCCGGGCTTGGCGGACCGGCCCCAAGCACGCCGCCCGCGATCGAGATCGAGGCCGACAAGGACCACAAATGACATCCAACGCAAAACCCATGGCACTCTTCACCGCATTCGAATCCAAGATGCTCGCCGCCGGCATGGGCGATGCCGCGATCCGCGCGTTCCGCCGCGGCTATGAGGCCCTGCGGCGCGACGAAAGCGCGATGATTCCCGAGGACGGGATCGAACCCGCCGCCTCGCTGCCCACACTCGACGACCTCGAAGCCACCCCGCCCGCCGATGCCGCGCTCGTTTCCCAGGCGGTGGTCATCAAGCTCAACGGCGGCCTCGGCACCAGCATGGGACTGCAGGGACCGAAGAGCCTGCTGGAAGTGCGCGATGGCGTGAATTTCCTCGACCTGATGGTCCGCCAGGTCCTCGACCTGCGCCAGACCAGCGGCGCGCCGGTGCGCCTGCTGCTCATGAACAGCTTCAGCACCAGCGGCGACACGCTCGCCCACCTCGAACGCTACGAGGCGGATGGATTCGCCGACGCAAACGAGGTGGAGTTGATGCAAAACCAGATCCCGAAGATCGACGAGGCAACCATGCTGCCGGTCAGCTGGCCCGCCGATCCCTCGCTCGAATGGTGCCCGCCCGGCCACGGTGACCTCTATCCGGCGCTCGTCGGCAGCGGCTGGCTCGACCGCCTGCTCGCCGAGGGGGTGAGATATGCCTTTGTTTCCAATTCGGACAACCTCGGCGCTGTGCTCGATCCGGTGATCCTCCGCCACTTCGCGGAATCCGGCGCGCCGTTCCTGATGGAATGCACCCGCCGCACCGCCGCCGACCGCAAGGGCGGCCACCTCGCCCGCCGCAAGTCCGACGGCCGCCTGCTGCTGCGCGAAGTGGCACAGTGCCCCGAGGCCGATCTCGATGCCTTCCAGGACATCGACCGCCATCCCTATTTCAACACCAACAACCTCTGGCTGCGGCTCGACCGTCTCAAGGAACAACTCGAAGCCGACCACGGCGTGCTGCCGCTTACAACAATCCGCAACCGCAAGACGGTCGATCCGCGCGACAGGAAATCCACCCCCGTCGTCCAGCTCGAAAGCGCGATGGGCGCGGCCCTCGAATGCTTCGAGGGTGCCGCCGCCATCGACGTGCCGCGCAGCCGCTTCGCCCCTGTCAAGACCACCGCCGACCTGCTCGCGCTGCGTTCCGACGCCTACGAAATCCTGGAAAACGGCCAAGTCCGCCTGCACCCCGCACGCCTCGGCACCCCGCCGGTCGTCACGCTGCCGGACGCATACAAACTCGTCGATTCCATCGCCGGCATGGCCGTCCCCTCATTGCTCAACTGCCGCAGCCTGACCCTCACCGGCCCCGTCCGCTTCGAGCCGGGGGTGGTCATCGAAGGCGACGTCGAACTCGGCAATGAAGGAGAATGGACTGTGGTGAAATCCGGCACATATGACGGTTGAAACGCAAGCAGGGTCCGAAGCTCCGTTCATGGGGATTTGCGCGGCGCGGGTCATATCCGTCATGGATCCGCCCGCTGTTACAGCGATGAATGAAGTGATTCTGTCGGTTTCGAATTCAGCCGGTATTCGCGACAGAAATTGGTCCGATTTCATACGGATTTGCCCGCGGGGTCTGGCTCGCGCAGGACGGAAAAGCCGATCCGGGGATAAGCGTGGAATCTTTCCTGAATTCCAGTGACAAACCGCCGCCGGGAGGCTGGATTCATCGCGCGAACCGTCCCGCACGTGCACCCCGACCCGACATCCATGACTTCAATTGCCTCCAGACTCGTCGCTGTTTCCGCCCTCGCGCTGGCACACCCCGGCGTCTCGCACGCCATCGGCGACCTGGGCGACAACGCCACTGACAAGCCGCTGTCTTCCGAGGATTCCCACAAGGCACTGCTTTCCACCATCACCTGGCCCGGGGAAATGAAGGCCAGCGTGTTCGCGAGACAGCCCGACGTGCAGGATCCCACCGCCATCGCCTTCGATGAACAGAACCGGCTTTACGTCGCCGAGACCCACCGTTTCGCACGCGGCATCGAGGACAACCGCCGCAACGGCCACTGGTTGCGCGACGAGATCGCACTCAGCTCCACGGCCGAGCGCCTGCAGATGTATCTCAAACACCAGAACGTCAGGCCGCTGAGCCATTACACCGAGTATTCCGAGGTCGTGCGCGTGCTCGAAGACAAAGACAACGACGGCGTGGCGGACGAGGCCCGCATCTTCGCCGACGGCTTCAGGGACCCGCTCGACGGCACCGCCGCCGGCATCATGGCTGCCAACGGCAAGGTTTATCTCGCGTGCATCCCCCCCATGTCTGGGAGTTGCGGGACACGGATGGCGACGGTGTGGCCGACTACCAGAACAGCCTGGACGGCAGCGACCCCCTCGCCGCGTTCCGCATCTCACTGCAGGGCGGCGATGTCGGTGCCGGCCGTCGCATCTTCTACGGTCACAGCGCGGCCGAATGCTCGCGTTGCCACGTCGGCCTGCCCAAGCGCCAGGGAGGCGATGCCGGCCCTTCACTGAGCAACATCGGCTACCTCGATCCCGAATACCTGCTGGAATCCATCGTGCTGCCCAATGCGAAAACCGCCGCCGGTTTCGGCATCATCTCGCTGACATTCCACGATGGCAGAATGGTAGCCGGCAGGCTCATGAAAGAGGATGCCGGCTCCGTCACCTTGGCCGACATGGCCAGCGGCAAGTCCACCACCTATCCGCGCAAGGACATCGCCAGCAGCACCCAGCCGGCCTCCACCATGCCGCCCATGGGCGCGATCCTCAAGAAGAGCGAGATCCGCGACGTGATCGCCTTCCTCAAGACACTCAGGCACGGCAATTGAGCCCATCCAAGCCGGTCTTCTTCACGCGCCCACGCTCGGGTCGTAATCCTTCGGCGCGCGGATGATTTTCTCGACTCCGTGCTTCGTGACGAGGTTGCCGCGGGAGCCTCGGCCCTTGATGCCGAACTCGGCGAAGTGCAGCGGGCGGATCAGGTTGCGCATGCGCAGGGCCGGCTTGAGGTGGACCAGCAGCATCTGGGCGCTGCTTTCCTCGTTGGACTTGTGCACGGCGAAATAGAGCACGCGGGTGCCGGGCGTGCCGGTGGTGAGGTCGTATTCCTTGTCGCGCGTGATGCCACCCACGGTGAAGCGCTTGGCGAGGATCGGGCCGTCGCGACCGTCGCGATAGATCATCGAGTAGATCAGGTCCTCGTCCTTGCGGAACACGGCGACGCGCAGCGGCCGCTGACCGACGAAAACCTTCTCCGCCACCTTCATCACTCGCATCCTGCCGTCCTGGGTGAAGGAAATGATATCATCGATGGTCGAGCATTTCTCGACCGGCTCGCCGTCCTTCTTGAGTCCGTAGCCGGCGAAACCGTTCTTTGCATCGAGATACAACGTTTCGGTGGCGGCGATGACCTGGGTGCGGTCCACGCGGTCGAACGAGGCGATCTCGGTCTTGCGCTCGCGGCCCTTGCCGTATTTTTTGCCGAGTTCCTCGAACCACTTGATGGTGAACTTGGTCAGGTTGCGGAGATTCCTCTCGGTTTCGTCGATCGCTTTTTCGAGCGCCTTGATCTCCTCGTCGGCCTTGAACGAATCGTACTTTGAGATGCGCTTGATCTTGATTTCGGTGAGGCGGACGATGTCGTCCTCGGTGACCTGGCGCTTGAGCAGCTTCTTGAACGGCTTCAGGCCGTCGTCGATGGCCTTGATGACGGCCTCCCAGGTTTCGCATTCCTCGATGTCGCGGTAGATGCGGTTTTCGATGAAGATCTTCTCCAGCGAGCTGAAGTGCCATTTTTCGGCGAGTTCGCCGAGTTTGATTTCGAGTTCCAGCCTGAGCAGCTCGCGCGTCTGTTCGACGCAGCGCTTGAGGATCTCGGAAACGCCGAGGAACTGCGGCTTGCCATCGACGATGACGCACGCATTGGGCGAGATCGTCAGCTCGCAGTCGGAAAAGGCGAACAAGGCATCGCGCGTCGTCTCGGGGTCGGCACCGGCGGGCAGGTGGACGAGGATGTCCGCGGTGGCGGCGGTGTTGTCCTCGATTTTCTGGATCTTGATTTTCCCTTTCTCGCCGGCGGCGACGATCGAGTCCATCAACGCGCCGGTGGTGGTGCCGAAGGGGATCTCGGTGATGCGCAGCAGGGCTTTTTTCTCGATCGAAATGCGGGCGCGGACGCGGATTTTGCCACCGCGCAGGCCGTCGCGGTAGTCGCTGGCATCCATGATGCCGCCGGTGGGGAAATCCGGCAGCAGGGTGAATGGCTCTTTTCTGAGCACCGCAATCGAGGCCTCGATCAGTTCGTTGAAATTGTGCGGCAGCACCTTGCAGGCGAGGCCGACGGCGATGCCTTCCACCCCTTGTGCCAGCAGCAGCGGGAATTTCACCGGCAGGGTGTCCGGTTCTTTACGACGACCATCGTAGCTGGGCAGCCACCTGGTGGTTTTCGGGTTGAAGACAACCTCCTTGGCGAACTTGGTGAGCCGCGCCTCGATGTAGCGCGGGGCGGCCGCGCCGTCGCCGGTGAGCGTGTTGCCCCAGTTGCCCTGGGTATCGATGAGCAATTCCTTCTGGCCGAGCTGCACGATGGCCGCGCTGATCGACATGTCGCCGTGCGGGTGGTAGTTCATCGTGTTGCCCACGATGCCGGCCACCTTGTTGTAGCGGCCGTCGTCGATCTCATCCATCGCGTGGAGGATGCGGCGCTGGACGGGCTTGAGGCCGTCGTAAAGGTGCGGCACGGCCCGTTCGAGGATCACGTAGGAGGCGTAATCGAGGAAATAATCCGAATACATCGCGCCGAGCGAGGCGTGTTGGTCGGGTTCGTGCGTCATGGGCGGCGGATGCTTAGCGGGCGGCTGCCGGCGGTGCAAGCGCGGGATGGAAACTGCAAATCGATCACCGCTTTCATTTCCGCGAGGAGGACCATCCGTTGGCCCGCGGGCCGGTGGATGGCCGGGTGGCGAACCGGGTGATGCCGGGATTCCGGGTGAAAGCGGAGTGGCTCAATCACGCGGCCTTGCCTGCGGTGGCGGATTGCCCGGCGGAAATGGCGGGCTGAACGGCGGGCATAAAAAAACCGCGGACCGGTAGGCGGTCCGCGGCGTGATGGATTGGGCGAGTTGCCCAAGGATCATTCAGCCGCGGGCGGCGTGCCTTGGGGGCCACGAGGACCTTTGGGCCCACCCGGGCGCTGCATCGGCCTGGGCATGGCCTTGCGTTCCTCGGCACTGAGTTTGCCATCGCCGTCCTTGTCGAATTTCTCGAGCATCATGGCCTGCTGGGCATCGCGGGCTTTTTCGCGCTCCTCGGGGCTGAGTTTGCCATCCTTGTCGGCATCGAACTTTTCAAGCATCTCCTTGCGTTGCTCTTCCATGCGGGACTGCATTTTTTCGCGCATGGCTTTTCGTTCCTCCTCGGAGAGTTGGCCGTCGCCATCCTTGTCGAATTGTTTCATCATTTCGGGTGGCGGTCCGGGGCGCCCCTTGCGCTCGGGTTTTTCCTGGGCCTGGACTGTCAGGCAGGAGCCGGCGAGGACGCCGATTGCGATCAGTGATTTTGTTTTCATGTATGGTTTTGGTTGGTGGTTTCAGAGGCCGCGTTGAGGTCTCATGCCGGGATAAACCTTGGCGCCGGGAAAAGGTTGCGCGGGAAAATATGGGAATGAGTTGCCACGCGGGGCGGAGCCGTCTTGGATGCCGCGGCAGATGGCCCGTCCGCAGCAGCCCCAGGCATCCGGCAAAGCAATGGTTTTTGTCCGGCGGACTTGCAGCACGCTGTTGTTGTGGGCCTTGGTGGCGGCGGTGTTTGTGAGCCATTGGTCATGGGCCTATCTCGGCATGGTTTCGCTGCTCGCGGTGTTGTCGTGCATCGAGTATTTCCGGATGTTGAAAGCGGCGCGGGTGGCATGTTTCCCGCGTTTTGGAATCGTGCTGGCGGCCGCCTACTCGGTGGGTTTGCACACGTTTCATCTGCGTGGTTCGCAGTCCCCGGGCTGGTTCGACAGCCTGGCGGTTTTCACCGCGTTGGCCGGTGCGTTCACCTTGCAGCTGCGGCGGCCGATCCGTGGCTTGGAAACGCTGCAAGGGGTGGCCTTCACCGTGCTGGGTTTTGTCTATATCGCGGTGTTCTTCAACTTTGCCGCACGGTTGTTGTTCATCACGCCGGATGCCTTCGAGAGCCCCGGCCGGGTGGGCGATCTGGGCGCGCTGCTGCTCTTGTGGCTGCTGGCGGTGACGAAATTCACCGACATGGGCGCCTACCTCACGGGCTCGCTGGTCGGGCGGCACAAGATGATCCCGCATGTGAGTCCGGCCAAGACCTGGGAGGGTTTCGCAGGCGCGCTGGCCTTCGCACAGCTCGCCGCCTGCGGCTTGCCGCTGCTGTTTCCGCCGCTGCTGCCGGTGCTCGGCGGATGGGGGCATGTCATCGCCTTGGGATTCATCCTGGCATTGCTGGCAGTGGTGGGCGATCTGGCCGAGAGTGTGGTGAAACGCGCTCTTGACGCCAAGGATTCCGGCAGTGTGCTGCCGGGCATCGGCGGTGCGTTCGACCTCATCGACAGTGTGTGCTTCACCGCGCCGGCTTTGTATTTCTATCTGCAATGGATCCAGCCCGCCGCATGAATCCACCCCGCAAGCGCCGTGTCGTCGTGCTCGGGTCCACCGGCTCGATCGGCACTTCGGCGCTGAAAGTCGCGCGCGAACTGCCCGGGCACATCGAAATCGTCGGGCTGGCCGCCGGCACGAATGCAGCGGCGCTGGCGGCACAAGCGCGCGAAACGGGCTGCCGGCATGTGGCCATCCACGACGAATCCAAGGCGGGCGAACTTCGCGCCATGCTTCCCGGCCAAGTCACGGTGCATGCCGGGACCGGTGGACTTGAGGCGCTCGCGTCCCTGGCGGAAGCGGACATCGTGCTGGTGGCGATCGTCGGCACCTGCGGTTTGCATCCCGCGCTGGCAGCGATCGAGGCGGGCAAGGATCTGGCCATCGCCTCGAAGGAGATCCTCGTGATGGCCGGCGAGGTGATCACTGCGGCCGCGCAACGCAAGGGAGTGAAACTTTTGCCGGTGGACAGCGAGCACAATGCGATTTTCCAATGTCTCGATGGCCACCGCGGCGGCGCCGATGAGGTTTCCCGGCTGGTTCTGACCGCCTCGGGCGGGCCGTTCCGCAATCTGCCGGCGGCGGAACTCGCCCACGTCACGCCCGGAGAGGCGCTCAACCACCCGACCTGGGAGATGGGGCCGAAGATCACCATCGATTCCGCCACGCTGTTCAACAAAGGGCTGGAAATGATCGAGGCCCGCTGGCTGTTCGGCATCGGCATGGAGAAAATCGACGTGGTGATCCACCCGCAGAGCATCATTCACTCGATGGTGGAGTTCATCGACGGCTCGGTGCTGGCACAGTTGAGCCGGACCGACATGTGCTTCCCGATCCAATACGCGCTCACCTGGCCGGAGCGGGTGAAGGGTGGCCTGCAGGCCTTGGATTTCCCGGCGCTGGCAAAGCTTGAATTCGAGGCCCCGCGCGAGGCGGATTTCCCGGCGCTTGCGCTGGCGCGGCGGGCCGGTGTGGCAGGCGGCACCCTGCCCGCGGTGTTCAATGCCGCCAACGAGGTGGCGGTGGATGCCTTCCGCGCCGGGAGGATCGCGTTTCCCGGCATCTGGCAATGTGTCGCGGAGGTGATGGACCGCCACCGGACAGGCCCATCGGCGACACTCGGGGCGGTGGTCGCCGCGGATCAATGGGCTCGGCGCGAAGCGGCGGAGCATTGCGGCGATTGAGCTCAGGCTGATTGAGAGGGTCCCCATCCGCTTGTCCTGCCCTCGCCCGCCAAGCCACCCACATCGCGATTCGGGGCAAACAATCCTGCAACAGGGCGGAGCGCAGTTGACTTGCCGCCACCTCCGCACCGGAGAGCGCAACAAATCCCTTGGCAGCATGCCCTCTCTCTCTAGTGTCCCGGGCGTTGAACTTTTCACGCACCATCCCGGCCATCGCCCTGGTTTGCCTGCTGCTACCCGGCTGCAGGCGCGAGACGCTGGTCGAGCGCGCCAACCGCGAGGGCATTCTGCTGGTCGGAAATTCCGCCGAGCCGCGCGCTCTGGACCTTCAAATTGTCACCGGTGTCCCGGAAAGCAAGATCCTCTCCGCCTTGTTCGAGGGCCTCTGCGGCGATCACCCGAGCGATGATGAAAAAATGGTTCCCGGCGTGGCAACGCACTGGGAGCACAACGAGGACATGACCGAGTGGACCTTCCACCTGCGGCCGGAAGCCAAATGGTCGGACGGGGTGCCGCTCACCGCCGGGGACTTCATCTTTTCCTACCATCGCATGCTGCACCCGGAGCTGGCCGCGGCCTATGCGCCGATGCTGCACTCCATCCGCAACGCCGAGGCCTACAACCGCGACGAACGCGGCCATATCCTTTGCGGACTGGATGAGAACTTCCCGACCGCTTGGGAAACGCTGCGCAAGGCCAACTTCCAAGGCGACCCATCCATCGATGCGGAGGACCTCGCCAACCGCGATTTCGCTTCATTGAATCCAGGCGAACGCCGTCGCTTGCTCGCATCCAAAGGCCTCGACCGCCTCGATGCCGGGGAACTCCGCGCGATCCGCGAAACCCCCGCGTTGTTCGATTGGCCCGGAGAGATTCCGCAGGCCGCACGCGAACTCGTCATCGCCCGCCTGCTGGAGCACGCCGAAGCCGGCGCGCCGGACCTGTTCGAGAAGGCCAGAATCGGCCTGCACGCGCCGGACCCGCACACCCTGGTGGTCAGCTTGCGCGAACCGGTGCCCTACCTGCCGTCGAAATCACGCCACAGCACGTGGTTTCCCGTGCCCAAACACGTCATCCTCAAACACGGGAAAATGACCGACCGCTTCACCAAGTGGGCCACGGTCGGCAACCTCGTCGGCAACGGGCCGTTCCAGCTGCATGCCTGGCGCTACAACCACTACATCGAAGTCCGGCACAACCCGCACTACTGGGACGCCCCCAACGTTGGCCTCAACGGCATCCGGTTTTATCCCATCGAAAATCCCTATACCGAGACGCGCGCGTTCCTCGCCGGGCAGCTTCACACCACCTACAGCCTGCCGCCGGATTTGTTGGAAAAAACCCGCCGCGAATACCCCCAATACCTCCGCGCCGAGCCCTATGTCGGCACCGTATTCGTGCGCCTCAACATCACCCGCCCGGGCCTCGATGATCCGCGGGTCCGCCGCGCGCTCGCGCTCGCCATCCATCGCGAGGAACTCTGCAAATACATCTACGAGGGATTCACCCCGGCGGAAACCTTCACCCCGCGGCTCGGCGATTACCGCCCGCCAGCCGTGCTGCGCCACAACCTTGACGAAGCCAAAGCCCTGCTCGCGGAAGCCGGCTACCCGAACGGCGAGGGCCTGCCCAGCTTCGCCCTGCTGACCTCCAGACTCAATCCCGGCGTCGATGCCACCCAGGCGGCCTTCCGCAAGCTCGGCATCCGCCTCACTGTTGAACAAAAGGATTGGGGCTCCTACATCGCCGCCCAACAACGGCTCGATTTCGACATCGCCATGGCCGGCTGGATCGGCGACTACCTTGACCCCACCACGTTTCTCGACCTATGGACGCGCGGCAACGGCAACAACAACACCGGCTGGGACAGCCCGGAATACGAGGCGCTGCTTCGCAAGGCCGCGCGCCAGCCCAATCCGCTGGCCCGCCTCGACATCCTCGCCCAAGCCGAAGGCAAACTCATGGAGGCCATGCCCATCCTGCCCGTCGCCTGGTATTCCCGCCTCTACCTCCACCGCCCCGAAGTCCATGGCTGGCATCCGCTCGTCCTCGACAATCACCCGTGGAAAAACGTGAGCCTGAAACCCGATTACGTCAGATAACATGTGGAAGGAAGCCGCCAAGCGTCTGATGCAGGGACTGCTCGTGCTGTTCGTGCTTGGCACGTTGACGTTTTTCCTGGTCCACGCACTGCCCTATGGCCCCTTCCAGGACGAGAAAGCGGTGCCGGAACACGTGCGCGAGCGCCTGGAAAAACTCCACGGCTACGACAAGCCGCTGCTCACCCAATACTGGCTGCGCCTCAACAACATCGTGCGCGGCGACCTCGGCTCCAGCATCAAGGTGATGGAAGGACGCGAGGTGAGCGACATCCTGATGCAGGCCTTCCCCGTCTCGCTCAAGCTCGGCCTCTTCGCCATGCTCATCGCCATGTCCATCGGCATCCCGGCCGGGGTGCTCGCCGCGATCCGCAAGAACCACCTGCTCGACTACCTCATCATGGCCGTGGCCCTGCTCGGCATCTGCCTGCCGAATTTCGTCATCGGCCCCTTGCTCGCCGAGTTTTTCGGCCGCCATCTTGGCTGGTTCCCGGCCTCCGGCTGGGACTCGCGCGATCCCTCGGCCATGTTGCTCCCTGCGGTCACACTCGGCTTGGTGAGCGCAGCCTACCTCTCCCGGCTCACCCGCGCCGGCATGCTGGAGGTGCTCCACCAGGACTTCATCCGCACCGCCCGCGCCAAGGGACAGAAGGAATCGGTCATCATCGTCCGCCACGCGCTGCGCGGCGGGCTCATTCCGTCCATCGCCTACCTCGGCCCGGCCTTCGCCGGGACCATCAGCGGATCGGTGGTGGTGGAATCGATTTTCCAAATCCCCGGTATCGGCCGCCTGTTCATCAAGGCCATCGAAACCGGTGACGAAACGCTCATCATGGGCCCCGTCCTGCTCTACGGCAGCCTGATCGTCATCGCCAATTTCCTCGCCGACCTCCTCCAGCTCTGGTTCAACCCCCGCCTGCGCAGCCGAAATGCAAGCTGAGACCGTGACTGACAATCCCGTGGAAACCGACGACGGCCATTCGCTGTGGAGCGATGCCTGGCAGCGGCTGCGGCACAACCGCGCGGCGATGTGCGGGCTGGCCTTTCTCGGTTTCATCATCCTGTTCTGCTTTGTGGTGCCGTTTTTTCCGTTCCTGCCGGATCCGGCGAGCCAGGATCTGCCCAACAAAAGCTCGATGCCCACCGCCGCGCATTGGATGGGCACCGACCACCTCGGCCGCGATCTGTTTTCCCGCATCCTCCACGGCGGACGCATCTCGATCCTCATCGGCCTCATCACCACCATGGTCTCGCTGACGATCGGCGTCACGGCGGGAGCCATCGCGGGCTATGTGGGCGGGCGCGTGGACGCGTTCCTGATGCGTGTGGTGGACATCCTCTACTCGCTGCCATTCCTCATCATCGTGATCTTGTTCTCCGCGCTGGCCAAAGGCTACACCCACGACTTCACCGTCTGGGTGACCGGCATCACCGGCTGGGAACATGACACCATCGCGCCGTTCACCGGGCTGATTCCTTTGTTCGTCGCCATCGGCGCGCTGTCATGGCTCAACATTTCGCGGATCGTGCGCGCCTCGGTGCAGGACATCTCCAACCGGGAATATGTCGAGGCCGCCCGCTCGCTCGGCCTGCCGCACCGCCGCATCCTGCTGCGCCACATCATCCCGAACTCGATCGGCCCGATCGTCGTTTACGCCACGCTCACGATACCCGGCGTGATGCTATTCGAGGCCACGCTCTCGTTCCTCGGCCTCGGCGTGCAGCCGCCCTACTCCAGTTGGGGCATCTTGATCAAGGATGGGGCCGACCGCATGCTCTCCAATCCGCTGCAGCTCGTCTTTCCATCGATTTTCTTCATCCTCACCCTGCTGTCGCTCAACTTCCTCGGCGACGGCCTGCGCGACGCGCTTGATCCGAAGTCCGCCAAGGATTGATGGCGGAGCGCCCTGCAAATGAAGGTTGCCACCCGGCGGGCTGCCGGTAGCCTCGCGGCCACCCATGATCGTTGCCCCGAAAATCCGCGGATTCATCTGCACCACCGCCCATCCCGATGGCTGCGCCAAACACGTCGCCGAACAGATCGCCGTCGTCAAAAACCGCGGCCCCGTCGCGGACGGCCCGAGGAAAGTCCTGGTGATCGGCTCGTCCACCGGCTACGGCCTGGCCTCGCGCATCGCCACCGCCTTCGGTTCGGGCGCGGCCACCATCGGCGTGTTTTTCGAAAAACCCGGCGAGGCAACCAAGTGTGGCACCGCGGGATGGTACAACTCCGTGGCCTTTGAGAAGGAAGCCAAGGCGGCCGGCATTTACGCGCGGTCGTTCAACGGCGATGCGTTTTCCGATGACATGAAGGCGCGGGTGATTGCGGCCATCAAGGAAGACCTCGGGCAAGTCGATTGCGTCGTTTACAGCCTTGCCTCGCCGCGCCGCACGCATCCGAAGACCGGCGAGGTGTTCAAGTCGGTGCTCAAGCCGATCGGGCAAAGTTATACCAACAAGAACCTCAACACCTCCACCGGCGTCGTGGACGAGGTGACCATCGAGCCTGCCGCCGGCGACGACATCGCGCAGACGGTGGCCGTGATGGGCGGCGAGGACTGGGAAATGTGGATCGACGCCCTGCTGGCGGAGAACCTGCTCGCCACCGGCGTGCAAACCTACGCTTATTCCTATATCGGCCCTGAACTCACCTGGCCGATCTACAAGGACGGCACCATCGGCAAGGCCAAGGAGGACCTCGAACGCGTCCAGCGTGCGCTGGACGCCAAGCTCGCCGCCGTCGGTGGCAAGGCTTGGGTCTCCGTCAACAAGGCGCTCGTCACGCAGGCCAGTTCCGCGATCCCCGTGGTGCCGCTCTACATCTCCCTGCTCTACAAGGTGATGAAGGAACAAGGCAGCCATGAGGACTGCATCGAGCAAATGGACCGCCTGTTCCGCGAACGATATACCCATCCGCAGCCCGACGAGGCCGGCCGCATCCGCCTCGACGACTGGGAGATGGCCGACCAGGTCCAGCAGCCGGTGCAGGCCAACTGGCAAATCGTGAACAGCGACAACCTCAGACAACTCGGCGACTTCGACGGCTATCAGGCAAGTTTCCTCCGCCTCTTCGGCTTCGGCCTCGAAGGCGTGGACTACGCTGCGGACATCGACACCGCGGTGCAGGTGCCGTCGATCGGCTGAGCCAAGGTCACGCCGCAAGCGTCTGGCGCATGCGGCTGAGTTCGCGCATCATGTGGCGGGTTTCCGCCTGCCAGCGGTCGAGCACCTCGCGCGAGAGCAGGACGCGGTCGGCGACGGCTTTTTCAAGTTCGTGATAGTTGGCGGCGAGGCGCTCGACAATCTCGTGCACCGCTTCGCTGAAGGTGTGCGACGGTCCGTGCTTGCGCAGCTCGGCGAGGTGTTGTTCTGCGCGCAGGCGGGCTTCGCGCATTTCGGCGAGCAGGATCTTGCTGTCAGGCACACGGCGCAGGCCTTCGACGAGGCCGAGTTTCGAGAGGGTCCAGATGGCCCACTTGGTGGGGTCCCACTGCCAGGGTTTCACGCCGTTGCGGTAGTCGTGTTGGAACTCGTGATGGTAGTTGTGATAACCCTCGCCGAAGGTTAGGAAGGCCATGATGGCGCTGTCCCGCGCGCTGTGGCCGGAGGAATACGGCTGGCGGCCGATGGTGTGGCACAGCGAGTTGATGAAGAACGTGCAATGCTGGGCGACAACGATGCGGGCCACGCCGGCGATGAGGAAGCCGCCGAGCGCGCCGGTCCACGGGTTCATGCCGTGCCATGCGTTCCAGCCGTAGCCGAGCGCGGCGGGAACCATCAGGCCGACGACAAGGCCGATCCAATGGACGTATTTGTGCTGCCACATCACCAGCTTGTCCTTGCGAAGGTCGTTCACGTTGTCCATCGGCGGCTCGGGGTTGAGCTTGAACATCAGCCAGCCGATGTGCGCCCACATGAAGCCTTTGGAAATATCGTATGGGTCACCGTCGTGATCGACGTGCTTGTGGTGACGGCGGTGGTCGGACGCCCAGTCGAGGCACGAGTTTTCGAACGCGCAGGCACCGAAGACGAGGGTGAAGAAACGCACCGGCCACTTCGCCTTGAATGAAATGTGCGAGAAGAGGCGGTGATATCCGAGCGTGATGCTCATCATGGTGGCCACCAGATAGAAGGCGAACATGCCGAGCTGGAAGACATCGATGCCATGGTGGAACAGGTAAACCGGCAGGCCGATCAGGGCAGTCAGGGCGGTGCCGATGAGAAACGAACTGGTGATCCAGTTCACCCGGTCAAAGGGAATGCGGTACATGTGGGTTGTATGGATAACGAAATGGGCCCGCCAACGTGGGGGCGCGGCGATCCTTAAGCGAGCATCGGTGCCGGCGCAACCCGCGAATTTCCATAAATGCGCTGGCGGTTCCTCCTTGACAAGCAGGCCCGGAGCGTCTGTCATCCGCGCCCCACGTTCACGGAATGTCCCAAACCACAACCAACCACCACGCATGCGAGGAGTGATCCTGAAAAAAGGCGAGCCGGTCGACCGCGCTCTGAAACGCCTGAAAACCAAACTGGATGCCGAGGGCATCCTTGAAGAGATGCGCCGCCGCCGCGCATTCGAAACCCCGACGGAGCGCAAGCAGCGCAAATTGCGTTCCGCCTCCAAACGCAACAAGATCCGCTGGCGCTACTCGTCCGCCCAAACCAACGCGCAAGCCGCCGAAAGCGACGACTGAACCGACCGGGGCCGCAACGGAACGTGATTGAAGGAACGGACGCCGCGAGGTGTCCGTTTTTTCGTGCCCTCCCGCACCCCAAGCCCGGCAAGCCATGCGCGGCGAAGGGGCGGATTCGTCACCCGAACAATTCGCTTGTCAGGTTTGATGTTTACTTTTTACGGATGCGCCAGAGTTCCACCATCTGATTGCGCTCGGGCGTCCTGCTGCTGAAGCGGTCGGTCTGGCCGAGGTAAACCGCCTGCACGGCCTGCCCGGGGCGCTTGATCGCGGAAAAATGGCTGGCGGCGACGGTGGCGCGGGCGGAGGAAAGATCCTGGTTTTTCTCCACGTTGCCGGTTTCCGACGCGTATCCGACCGACAACAGCATGTCGCCGTCAGGGATTTCATCCACCAGCTTGCGGATGATTTCCTCGTCCGTGGGGGTCAATTCGCTGGAGCCGGTGTTGAAGTTGAGCGTGTGGAGAACGCTGGCTCCCAGTTCCACGCCCAAGCTGGAGTAGGCGGAGGAAATATCCGAATCCGATTTGCCCTCGAGTTTGCGCAGCCTGCGGAACAGCTCGACGGCGGCCGGCATCAACTGGTCCTCGGATTCCGCGAAGAGTTTCGCCTTCGAGAGCTGACCCTCGAGTTCGGCCGCGCGGGCCTCGAAGAAATCGCGGGCGCGAGTGATTTCCTCCAGCCGGCGCTGGAGATCGGCGTGGGCCTCGGCGGAAACGCCGCCGGTATTGGCCGCGAGTTCCTGCCGTGTCTGGTCGAGCTGTGCGGCCAGCGCGTCGCGCTCCTGCTGAATGGCGGCGATTTCGCGGCGCAGCGCTTCGGTCCCTGCCCCGCCGGCGATGGCACGCTGCAATTCGCCTTGGAGCCGGGCGCTTTCGGCGGCGAGCGTCTGGCGCAGTTGTTCGGAGCGGATGAGTTCGGTGTTTTTGGCGGAAATTTCCGCGTCCTTCTCCGCGAGCATCGTCTGGAAGCTGGTGGCCAGCGCGACCATGGTCTCGGCGTCCTTGCGCAATCGCGCGGCGATGTCATGCATCGATTCCGCATTTCCCTCCAGTGGCCTGAGGCCGAGGGCCATCCGCTCGCGGTTGAGTTGCTCGCGCAATGCCTGGGCCTCCGCCTGCAACTCGCCGATGTCTTGTGGCGAAACCTTGCCGCCGCCGCCTTTGCGAAGGCTCAGGGTCACCAGCACGACCAGCAGGGCGATGATCACGAAAGCCGGCACCAGCCAAGTGGAGCGTGCGGCAAGCGGAGTGGCCGCCGCCCCGGCGGGCGGCTCGGCATGGGAATCGGCGGGCGGCGGCGTGTGATCGTCCGGCATGGCCGCAGGTTGTCCGCGGCGGGCGGCGGGTGTCAATCACCGCCCGCAATCCGGCGCCACCCTGCCATCGATTTCGCGAGATGTGCAGCGGCCGGCTGCTTGATGTTGTAGCACTGCAAAACCACCGGCCCTTTGAAACCCACGCCATCGAGCAGGCGCAGCAGTTTGGAATTGTCAAACGCCCCCTCGCCGAGCGGCCGGATCAGTTTGTCCCATCCCATCGCGCGGGTGTCGCCGCTGTCCGCGCCGTTCACTGACACCAGCATCAAGTGCGGAGCGGCCTCGCGCAGTTTCGCTTCGAGCCGCGCCTCGTCGTTCTGCTTGAGGAAATGGCACAGGTTGAAACTGATGCCGATATTTGGCCGCTGGGCCTTGCGCATGATCCGCAAGGCGCTGTCCATGGTGTCGGTGTAAAAACCCACATGGGGATAAATCGCGACTTTCAGTCCGTTGCGCATGGCCACCTCTGAGATCTCGCGCACGGCCGGGACCACCACCGCGTCATTCGATTTTCCGTTCACCGCAAGCCAGACGATCGTGCCGCGCCCCTTGAGCGCATCGATCTCGGCGACCACATCGGGAGGAACCGGGCAGGAATCCATGTCGGCATGGAGCGTCACATAGCTGGAGGCCATTTTCAGGCCATGCCGCTCGAGGGCGGCAAGCATTTCGGCGGTTTGCCCGGGGCGCCAGCCGATGCCGGCGTAGCCCAGCCTGGCCAACAGCGCGGCCTTGTCCTCCAGTTCCGTGACGTCTCTCAATCCATTGTCGAAAACATGCAACTCGCGCGCGCCAAGCGGATCGGCGAGCAGCATGGCGAAGGCGGTGAAAACGGCAGGCAGTTGCATGGTGTGGACGGTTCAGATTTTCCAAGGTCCGCGGTATGTCCCGGTCAGCATGCCGTTGGCGGCGGCATCGTCCGCGAATTTTTCGGTATCGGGGTTCCAATCGAGCCGCTTGCCACGGCGGATCGCGATGTGGCCGATCTGGCCGAGCGAGCAGCTGCGGTGGCCGATCTCGGCATCGGCCATCGGTGCGGTGCCGCGGGTGATGGCGGAGATGAAATCCTGCTTGTCGCCGCGGACCGGCACGCGCCGGTCGGTGGCGCGGAACTTGGTGCGCAGCAGTTTGGGGTCGCTCGCCGTGATTCCGCCTTTGCTGTGCCAGTGGGCCTGCACCCATCCTTCGTCACCCTCCACACGCAGAAAGGGCACGTCCATCTTGTAGTCCAGGATCACACCGTTGGCATAACCAAACTGGATTTGGAAATCGATGAGCGTGTTCCACAGCGATCCATCCGGCGGAAAAGTGCCCTTACCCTCCACCGAGACCGGGCCGCTGCGCTCGCTGCCATTGATCAGGCTGGCGACATCGAGCAGGTGGGTGCCCCAGTTGGTGACGATGCCCTCGCCGTAATCGAGAATGCGCATCCATCCCGGACGGCCATTCAAAGCCGCCGGATGGACGCGGTCCACGGTGTATGGCGCGAACGGCGCGGGGCCGAGCCACATGTCGTAATCGAGGTGCTCCGGCACCGGCATCGGCTCGGCGTTGCCTAAACCCTGGCCCATTTCCTTCGGCACGCCCGCTTCGAAGCGCCGGATGTTTCCCAGGTAACCATTGAGAGCCAGATCGGCGGTCAGCGTCATGTAGCCGTGCGAGCGGCACTCGCTGTCGGTGCGGAAAACGACTCCCTTGCGTTTCACGGCATCCGCCAGCACGCGTCCTTCCGCCAGATGGCGGGTCAGTGGTTTCTCACAACTCACGTGCAGTCCTTTTTCGACCGCGGCCAGCGATGTGATCACATGCCAGTGATCCGGCGTGGAGTTCATCACGGCGTCGAGGTCTGGCATTTCGAGCGCCTCGCGCCAGTCGGTGAAGATCCGGCAGTCCTTGCCGCCATAGTGGCTGTCCACCTTGTCCTTGGCGGCCTCGGCGCGTTTGCGGTCCACATCGCAGACGCCGACGATCCGCACCTCCGGCATGCCGAGCAGGGTCGGCATGTTCGTATAAATTGCCTGCCGGCCGGTGCCCAGCATGAGCAGGTTGATGCGGTTCGACGGGGCTGCGTTACCGAAAAGCCGCGAGGCGTGAATCGCGGGTGCCGCAGCCAGCAATGTGCCGAGCGCCTTGCGCCGGCTGATGCAACGGGTCATCTGCATCTGTCATCCTACGCACGAGGCGGGCGATCAACTTTCATCCCTGGCGCCTGCCATGCAGGCGGGGGGGACATCACCGCGGGGCGAGCAGGCGGAGGAAGTCCTCGGGGTGGTCGAAGAGGTAGTCCGGTTTCTCCGCGGCGAGCGATTCGCGCGAGTTGAAGCCCCAGGTCACCGCGGCCACCGGCACGCCGGCCTTTTGCGAGGCCTTCACGTCGCGCAGCTCGTCGCCGATGTAGAGCATTTCCTCATGGCGCAGCGAGAAGGTCTTGCGGATGGCGCGCAGGTGCTTGGCCTTGCCGGTGAGCTTGGAAGTGGAGGAGATGAATTCGAACAAGTCGCGCAGCCCGTGGGTGCGCAGGAACACATCCACATTGGCGGGTGCGTTGGAGGTGAGGATGCCGAAGTTCTCGACGTGGCGGCGCATCTCGGTGAGCACCTCGGGCATGCCGGCGATCATGCCGAGCTGGGTGATATTGCCGCGCATCATGCCGGTGCCGCGGGAAATGAGTGCCGGCACGCGCCGCTTGGGGATGCCGAGGTGGGTGACCAATTGCTTGAGCGACATGTGCCGCAGCTCCGCGATCTCGCCGGGTTCCACCTGGCGCAGGCCGAAGTCATCCGCGAGCTGGTTGTAAATCCGCCGCGTCTCGCCGAGCGTGTCGGCAATGGTGCCGTCAAAATCAAAAACCATAGTCCGGTGGATCATGCGCACATGCTAAACGGCCGGCCGGCGGACGACCAGCCGCATTTGCGCAATGCTCACGAGCCGCCCTTGGCACCGGAAACCAGCTTGGAGCGGGTGAACGCGTGCTTCTCGCGCTCGCGTCCTTGCTCGTCGATCAGGCGGAATGTCACCTCGGGGTCCGGCTTGCCCGTCTCAAAGGTGAACTCACCGAACGCGATCTGCCCGCCGCCGTAGCCAAAAATCTGGGCCGCACGGTCCGGTGCCATGGCAGGTGGCCCGGGCACCCCGCCGAGCGTGGCCGCCTCGAATTCGTGCAGCGTGAATCCGGACGGCCGTTCGATCCGGAATCCGCGCGCGCCATGGCGGTCGCCACTGAGCAAAAACACGCCGCCGATCCGGTTTTGTTCGATGAAATCGAAAATCCTCTCGCGGCCCGGGATGTCCCAGTTGCCCCACGAGTCCTTGCCATTGGAAACGAAGTCGCTCCACATCGTGCCACTGGAAATGAGGATGAAGCGCGCCTTGGAGGCCTTGAGGGTTTCGAACAACCAACGCATCTGCGCCTCGCCGAGATAGGAGCCGTCCTGCCCGCGCTTGTCCCATTCCCGGCACGACCGGGTGTCGAGCATGATGATTTCCACCTCGCCGATCACCTTGTTGAAATAAATCCCCCGGCCCGCCACCGGCGTCGGCGGATTGTTCCAGTTTTCCTGCCAGAGCAGGCGCAGTGCATCGCGTTCCGCCTCGCCGATCTGGCCTTTCTGGAGGCCGGATTTGTCGTTGTTGAGGTAGTCGTGATCGTCCCAAGAGGCATAGAGCGGGATGTCTCGGGAGAATTTCCGCCACGGTTCGGAAACGTCGCGCAGCAGGTAATCGGCGTGGTGGAGATTCAATTGCGCCTCGCGGTCGTCCACGGCCAGATCGCCCAACAGCAACATCGCGTGATTCCCGCGCTCCGCGATCTGGCGCATCAGGTTGGGATTGTGGACCCCGATCTTGTGGAAACAGGACCCGAAAGCGATCCTCAGCGGCTCCTTGGATCCCGCGCCCGGGACCGTGCGGAAGACGCCACCGCCCAACTCCGCACCCGCCTCGTTCACGATCCGGTAGGTATGCCGTGTGCCGGCCATCAGGCCCTCCAGCCGCACACGCGTCGCCGCGCCGGCTTGCTCCGCCTCGACACGGAAATCCTTCGCTTGTTTCCCGCCATCGGCGGCGACCTTCACCACCAACCTGCCGGCATGCGCCGGACGGAACCATACGGTCACGCCGCTTTGCGATACATCACCCAACATCGGCCCGCTCATCAACGGCAACCCGGCCGCCACCGCTGCCCGAACGATCTGCGGATCGGACGGCGTCACGGCAGGATTCCCGGCGAGGGCCTGCCGTGCCTTCAGATAGAAATCACGCCATGCTTCCGGCGGGCGGCCATAGCTGTCGAGCAGCCGCGTGTCGGTTTCCAGATCGCCCTTGTGGGCCTGCGGCAGGGTGACGCGATCGAGCGGCGCCACCACCGCCACCTCCGCGCTGGCGACCGAAATCATGGCCCCGGGAACCAGAATGCAGCGGAATAGATGGATGGGATCTCTCATGGCGGATTGGCCTGTGGATACGAGGCGGCACCGCGGCCTCTTGCGGGACCGCGGGTCATTCCTTCCGTTTCAACAAGGGAAACAGGACCACATCGCGGATGGTGGGCGCGCCGGTGAGCATCATGACGAGGCGGTCGATGCCGATGCCGATGCCGCCGGCGGGGGGCATGCCGTGTTCGAGGGTTTCGATGAAATCGTAATCCACTTTCTGTTCCTCTTCGCCGCCGGCCTGGTGTTCGAGGCGCTGGCGCTGGACATCGGGGTCGTTGAGTTCCGAGTAGCCGGGCGAGATTTCCTGGCCGTTGATGATGAGTTCATAGACCTCGACGGTCTTGCCGCCGGGCGTCAGCTTGGCGAGGGGAATCAACTCGCTCGGCACGCGGACGACAAAGCACGGATCGAAGGTGTGTTCCTCGACCTTCTTCTCGAAAACCTGCTGGATGACCTCGTAGTCCTCCATTTCCGGCGAAATCTGCACCCCGAGTTCCTCGCAGCGGGCGCGGCGTTGATCCGGAGTGAGGTCGAAGAAATCATCGCCGGCCGCCTGTTTCACCAGGTCGTGATAGTTCGCGCGACGCCAGGGTCTGGTCAGATCAATGGTGCGGGTGACATTGCCGTCCTCGTCCTTGTGCTCGATTTTCAGCCCGCCGCAGAATTTCTCCGCGAGGTGACAGGTCAGATCCTCGACGAGTTCGGCCATTTGCTCGAAGTCGGAGAAGGCCCAGTAGGCCTCGAGCATGGTGAACTCGGGATTGTGCCGGCGCGAGATGCCTTCGTTGCGGAAATTGCGGTTGAGTTCGAAGATTTTGGTGAAGCCGCCGACGAGCAGTCGCTTGAGGAACAACTCGGGGGCGATGCGCAGGGTGAGCGGCATGCCGAGCGCATTGTGATGCGTCTCGAACGGGCGGGCGGCGGCACCGCCGGCCACGTCCTGCAACATCGGCGTCTCCACTTCGAGAAACCCGCGTTGCTGGAGGAAACTGCGGATTTCCGCCAACATCAGCGAGCGGGTGACGAACAGCGAGGCGCTGTCCGCGTTGCCCATCAAATCGAGATGGCGCTTGCGGTATTTCGTTTCGCGATCGGCGAGGCCGTGAAACTTGTCGGGCATCGGCCGCAGCGATTTCGAGAGCACGGTGAATTGCTCCACCTTGATGGTGGGCTCGCCGGTCTTGGTCAGGAACGTCTCGCCCTCGATGCCGATCCAATCGCCGCGGTCAAGACAGCGCCAGGCGGCGAGTTGCGTTTCGTCGAGCCCCTTGGTGTTGAGGTATCCCTGGATGGTGCCGTGGACGTCGCCGAGGTGGAAAAAAACCGAGCGGCCCATGTCGCGCAGGCCGGTGATGCGGCCGGCCACTTTCACCTGCATGCCTTCGGTGAAGGCCTCGCGCAAGGCACCGGGCGTGTGGCTGGTGGGGTAGCGCGAGCCATAGGGATCGATGCCGAGTTCGCGCAGTTTGGCGAGTTTCTCGCGGCGGATGGCGATCAGTTCGGCTTCGGTCGATTGGGCGGTCTGCGGCGGGGTGGCGTCGGACATGGCCCCGATGGCTTAGGCGGCGCGGCGGCGACCCGCAAGAGTCGAAACCGCCGCCTGCGGCGAAATCTCACTCCTCCCCACCCTGCCGGAAATCGTGCAATGGGAAACCGACCGGCAGGGTTGGCAATCAGGCTGGCTTGGCCAGGCATGACCGCTTCGTGTCCCCGCGGCGCGACCCCCCCGGAGCCTTGACTCAGACGCCTGCGGGACCCTGCAACGCGCACAGCACGGCTTTCTGCGCGTGGAGGCGGTTTTCGGCCTGCTGGAAAATGGTGTCGGCGTGGAGTTCGAGCACCTGCTCGCTGATTTCCTTGCCGCGGTAGGCCGGCAGGCAGTGGAGGACGATGTGGCCCGGGGCGGCGGCGGCGAGCAGGGCTTCGTTCACCTGGAAGCCGGCGAATTCGAGTTCCTTTTCCTTCTGGTCCTCCTGGCCCATCGAGAGCCAGACATCGGTGTTGACGACCTGTGCGTCCTGGACGGCCAGTGCGGGCTCGGCGGTGATGGTCACATTGGGCGCATCCAGGCTGGCGAGAAACTCTGCGGGCGGCTGGCAGTTCGGCGGCGAGGCGACGGCGAGTTCGAAGCCGAGCCGCTTGGCGGCCCACATCCACGAGCGGGTCATGTTGGAAAATCCGTCGCCGATGAACGAGATCCTGCGGTTTTCCCAGCCGCCGAGTTTTTCGCGCACGGTCAGCAGGTCGGCGAGAATCTGGCAGGGGTGCTCGTCGTCGGTGAGCGCGTTGATGGTGGGGATGCCCGAATATCCGGCGAAATCGACCACGTCCCGCTGATCATAGGTGCGGATCACGGCACCATGGACCATGCGTCCGAGCACGCGGGCGGTGTCCTTGATCGGTTCGCCGCGGCCGAGCTGGATGTCATTTTTCGAGAGAAACATCGGGAATCCGCCGAGCTCGCGAATGCCGACCTCGAAGGACACGCGGGTGCGGGTGGAGGACTTAGTGAAAATGAGCGCCCATGTCTGGCCGGCGAGCGGCCGGACGGCGTGGTGACCGCGCTCCTGCTTGAGGCGTGCGGCGTCGTCCAGCAGCGCAGTGATTTCCGCGGCGCCGAGTTGTTCGATCGATAGCAGGTTTCGCATGTCCGGAAGATTCGCCGCGGAATGCGGCAAGGCGCGAATCTGACCACCTCCGCCACCGGACTCAACCTCAAATCAGCCGGGGGCGAGGAGCGATCGCGACGGCCCCCCCCTGTTGGGGCTCCAATCCACCCGCACCCCGGAGTGTGCGCAAGAAAGGCCGGCATGCATGCCGCGTATCTCGTCCCCTCATCGAACCACGATTTTCCCCGGCTTTGCCGCGCTTGCCACAACCTGGCCATCGACCAGAACCACCAGTCCGCTGCCCTTTCCGTAGCGGGTGCCGGTCTTGTCATGGAGGATCGTGAGCGACCGGCCGCGGTAGGGAATTCCATCGAGACAAAACCAGTCCCACGTCTCGTCCGGCAGCAATGGGTTCACCTCGATGGCTCCATCGGCGCGCGGGCGCAGACCGGCGAGCCCGGTGACGATGAGGTCGCAATAGGCCGAGTGGTTGTAATCCTTGCCACGTTCCGGCCCACCCTTGCGCGGATCCCAGCCACCATCCTTCCATTGGCTCAACCGGGTGCGGGCGATCCAATCGCCGGTGTGCGGGTTGAGGTTCTCGTCGATCCACGGCACCACGGTGCCGTCCGCGCGGCTGAGGCGGTGGGATTGGGTGTAGGTTTTCAAGGTCTCGAACCAGTCACGTTTCGTGACCGTGTCCTGCGGGTAGTCGTTGAGCACATTGGCCAGCGCGGTGAGGGTGACGGTGGTGGCGAAGGGCCAGCTCGGGCCGTTCCACTGGCACTCGTGGCCGGTGTAGGAAACGCTGAATCCGGGGTGGCGTTGCTCGGTTGTGGTGGGGCCGAAGGGCGCGCGAAAACCCTTGGGATCCATGAGTTGCCTCCACGCCTTTTCATATCCTTTCCCCATGTCCGGCAAATGAAAATACCAAGGCGTGAATCCATGCTGTTCGCGCACATCGACAAGCTCCGCGTTTTCACCGAGTGGCAGCACCTTGAAGAACTCCCCCTCAACGTCCCACAGCTTGTCTTGAACGAGCCGTTTGATGCGCGCGGCCTTTTCGCGGTAAGTCGCGGCGAGTTCCGGCTGGCCGGCCCGCTCCGCGATGGCGGCGATGGCGATGGCGTCGCCGAACATGTAGGAATTGATGGTCGGGCGCCTGCCCTTGCCGGCATGCCCTTTTCCGCCGACCGAGACTTCCATGCCGTCGCGGTCGTCGACCTGCCAGAACAGGCCGTCATCGGTGAGGCGCAATCTCTCCCACTCCTGATAGTTCTTCACCAAGTCGGGCAACAGGTCGATGGCGAGCGTGAAATCGCCGCGGGCGATGGCGAGTTGGTGGATCGAATCGGCCGCCCAGAAACTGTAGCGGCGCGGCTCGCCACCCTTGCGGAACCAGAAGCTGGCATAGTCATCGAGATACTTCGCATCGCGGATCCATCTGCCCTCGCGGAAATGGTGTCCGGCCGGGCAGGAAATCGTGTTGTGCTTTCCGCTCCATGAGACCTTGGGCAGGAACTCGGTGATGACATATCCGTCCGGCGTCTCCTTGATGTGCTTGCGAAACGTCCACCAGCGGAAGTGATAGATCTCCTCGATCTCCGGATCGGCGCACTCAAAAAGCGGCACGTTGGCGACCATCCACGCGGCAGCGTCCTCATTCGAGATGGCCTGGCCGAAATGGGTGTGGTCGTGGCGGTTGAAGGAGGCCACGTATTTCTCGAGCGCGCCGGGCCGCAACACCGCAGGCATGCCCGGACTTGTGGCCATGGCGATGGCCGACGTGGCGACGACCGTCAGTGGAAGAATCCTCATGGGCACCGCATGATTACAGGTTCATTCCGGGTATCACTTTTCCTCCAACAGGCCGCGGTTTTGCTCCAGCAGCGCCCCGGCCTCGGCGAGCCGGCGGCGCATGTCGTCGAGACGCAGCGCCTGACGGATCCTGGCCTGCTGCGGGCGCGATTTCGGATCGGGCATTTCTTCGCCGAGCACGCCGAAGGGAATCTCGTGCAAGCTCCATGAATCGCTGCGCTGGGTGGCGAGCGGAATGTCCTTGTTGCCGAGAAGCTGGACGTTGGCCAGCGGATTGCGGCCCCAGGCGTAGCGGTAATGGACCGGCTCCGGCACCAGCGGGCTGCTGAGTGCGAGCTTCTTGCGGTTGAATTTCGGACGGCCGCGGTCGTCCCTGCCCTCCTCCAGATGGCTTGCGCTGGCGGGTTGGAAACGGCCGTCCTTTCCGGATATCGCGAAGCCTTCGATGGCGCCATCCTCCGGATCGCCCACCTCGCCATCGAATTCGAGAATGATTCGGCCACCGCCTGTTTCCATTCCGGTGATGAATGGCGGCTTCCATTCGATCTGGCGTTGAAACCCGTATTGCGTGGCCAACGCCCAGCGCGCGATACGCTCGCCGGCAGGCAGCTTCAACTGCGGGTGATACCATTTGCGACGCAGGTCGTAAGTGCTGGCAAAGCCGACATTCGCGTCGCCGGCCTGATGGAGATCGAGAAACGTGCGGTATTGGGCGGCGCGGATGTAGATGCCGGCATTATACATGTATTCAACATAGTTTTCACGCGTCTGCGGAAAGCCATCGGTGCACAGCGAGAGGATCCCGAAAGGCAGCGCGGGGTCGTTGAACGCCTTGCGCCATGCATCGATCATCGCCGGAAACACCTCCTCATACATGGCCACACCCGGCATTCCATCGAAGGCGTTGTTGTATCCCTGATGGAAGATCGCCCCCTTGACCGAAAGTCCGGCGAGCGGGGAAATCATCCCGGCGTAACAGGCACCCGGGTAATTGTGTTCTGCGGTCGGCCCAGGCTGGAGGCCGGCGGGCGCTGGCGGGAGCGGCTTGCCCTCCTTTTGCATTTTCTCAACCGTCTGCCGATGGCGCGCGATGCGGTCCTCCAGGTCTTTTTGCGGGTCCCATTGCGCGACTTTCTGGTCCCACTCCGCGAGTTTCGCCTTCACCGGACCGCTGTCCATGGCCCGCAGAACCGGCAACGGCGTCCAGGTCTCCACCGTGGTGCCGCCGCGCGAGGCATCGATCACACCGATCGGCACCCCGCTTGCCTTGTGAATCCGGCGTGCGAAGACATAACCGATGGCGGACAGCTCGCGGACGACCTCCGGAGTGCATACATCCCAGTCACCCTTGCGGAAATGGCGCTTCGACCAATCGCTCCACTCATGCAGCCGCGGGAAGCTCCGGCGCATTTCCGGCCCCTCTTCAGAGGGAACGGTGAGAATGCGGATCTCGGGAAAATTCGCCGAAATGATTTCGAGTTGGCCGTTTTCCACTTTGGACAGCTCGAACTCCATGTTGCTCTGGCCGCCGAGCACCCAGACATCCCCCAGCAGGATATTGTCGAGCGCGAGCGTTTCCTTCGCGCCCTTGACGATCATGCGCTGCGGCTCGGAACTCGCCGGCATGGCGTCGAATGCAACCTTCCACTCGCGGTTCGGGCCCGCGGTGGCGTCGCGCGTCTGGCCGCCGAATGACACGGTGACTTTTTCGCCCGGAGCGGCCCAGCCCCAAACGGCGAGCGGCTTGTCGCGCTGCAGCACCATGTGGCTCTGGAACACGTTGCTGACGCAAAGTCCGTCGCCGATGGCGGGCACATCGATGACATCCTCGCGGGGCAATTGGCCGCGAAGCGGCAAGGCAAGGAGCTGGAAAACCGCAAGCACGGCAACGGCCTTGGTCCAGCGGCCGGTCGGAGGCCGCATGCGGGTATCGGGTTGGGATCGGTGGTGGTTCATGATTGGAAGCCTGTCTGAAGCCTGCACAATACGGGCGTGGCCGTCGCATTCTTCCTGTTTCCGCCATACAATCAGGAAAGGATTGGCCAAGGCATCGCAAACGAATAAACCACGCGCATGAAACCGCCAGCGCATCCGACCATGATCCGCGACCGAGCCACCAGCCGGGACTTCATCCCTCTGGCACTTGCAGCCGCGCTGGCGGCCTTTGCCGCTTCACCGCAGGCAGGTGCCGGCACAAAAACGCTGCCCGCAACGCCCAACATCGTGCTGATCCTCGCCGACGATCTCGGTTACGGCGATGTCGCCTGCTACAATCCGGAATCGAAAATACCGACGCCACGCCTCGACCGGCTGGCGCGCGAGGGGCTTCTTTTCACTGATGCCCACAGCCCGGCCACCGTCTGCACGCCCACCCGCTACTCGATTCTCACCGGCCGGATGGCCTTCCGCACGGGCTTCCGCAGCGTGTTCACCGGCGTCGGCGGCCCGTGCCTGATCGAGGCCGACCGCCCGACGCTGCCGGGCATCCTGCGCGACCACGGCTACGCCACCGCGCTGATCGGAAAATGGCATGTCGGCGTGACCTTCCACGATGCCGAAGGCAAACCGATCCACGACGGCAGCCTTGCAGCCGTGAAGCGCGTCGATTTCTCGCGGCCGGTCCCCGATGGCCCGCGGCACCGCGGCTTCGACCGCTTCTTCGGCACCGTTTGCTGCCCGACCACCGACTGGCTCTACGCCTACATGGACGGCGACCGCATCCCGGTGCCGCCGACGGGCATGA
>JBMTCD010000018.1:0-29043 GCA_049430545.1 Luteolibacter sp. | reverse complement strand
AAGCTGCGCAGGCGTTCGGTCACGGGTTGCATCGAGGCGAACATGCCGCGTGATGTCCGTCTCGGCAAGTCCGGGTTCAACCGGGCGCTGCCGCCGGCCTGCAGCGGTGATGCGCACGAGTGAATCCGGGCCACGACTTCCGGTCATGCCGGAGCGATCAATATGTTGCGGACTGCTGCTGATCCCGTCCAAACTGGTGCAGCGCGGACGGCCCAAAATCATCACACTGGCGCTTGGCGGCTAGCTCACGAGCTTCTTTTGATCATTCTGTCCCAGGGTTGAGGAGCGCTTGAGTCGAACGGCGCTGCAGTTTTCAAGCAAACGGGCCCACGCCACCAATCCTCCTTGGCACCAGAACCCGCGCTGCGCCGGGGTGTGGATGATAAAGCAACTTACGCAGGAAGAGTGAGGACAGGATGTCCCCACGACGGACTGGGACAGGATGTTCCAGCCACGATTTCGGCGCAAGTTCCTCGGGAGGCGGTGAGTGCATCCGTGCCCCAAGTGCCGGTTATTGCGCCGTCTCGATTCTCACCAGCAAATCGTCGCTGTCCACTTGATCGCCTTTCTTCACGAGGACATCGGCGATGGTGCCATCGGTGCTGGCGCTGACGGTGGTGAGCATTTTCATGGCTTCGAGGACGACGAGTTTGTCGCCGGCCTTGACTTCCTGGCCGGTGGAGACGGCGATCTCGGTGACCATGCCGGGCATCGGGGCGCAGGCGTGGGCTGGGTTGTTGGAATCGCCCTTGGCGCGGGCGGCGGTGGCGGTGGACTTGAGCGACTTGTCATCGACGATCGACTCGCGGGGCATGCCGTTGAGTTCGTAGAACAGGGTGCGGCGGCCGGCGCTGTCGGCCTCGCCGATGGAGATGAGCTTGATGATGAGGATCTTGCCGGGGTCGATCTCGACCTCGATTTCCTCGCCGGGTTGCAGGCCGTAGAAGAAGGCTGGGGTAGGGAGGACGCCGAGGTTGTCGTATTTCCAGCGGATGGCGAGGAAGTCGGCATGCACCTGGGGATACATCAGGTGGGAGAAGACCGCGTCCTGAAGCTGGGAATCGGTGTAGGTGAGGTTGTGTTGCGCGGCCTGGCGGATGCAATCCGCCGCCACGGTATCGAAGTCCACCGGCTCGGCGAGTTCGCCGGGGCGCTTGGTGGTGGATTTCCTGTTGCCGAGCACGACTTTCTGGACGTCCGCGGGCCAGCCGCCGTCGGGTTGGCCGAGGCCGCCGGCGAGCATGTCGATCACGCTTTCCGGGAAGTCGATGCTGCCGGGTTTGAGCTTCGGTATGTCGGCCGCCTTGATGCCGCGGGTGACGAGGAACATGCACATGTCGCCGACGACCTTCGATGAAGGCGTGACTTTTACGATGTCGCCGAAGAGTTGGTTGACCTCGGCATAGGTGCGGGCGATTTCGCGCCAGCGGTGGCCGAGGCCCATGGCGCTGGCCTGCTCGCGGAGGTTGGTGTATTGGCCGCCGGGCATTTCGTGTTCATAGACCTCGGCGGTGCCGGAGCGCGGGGCGGAATCGAAGGGTTTGTAGAAGCCGAGCACCTCCTCCCAGTAGTCGGAGAGTTCGTTGAGCGAGTTGAAATCGAGACCGGGATCGCGTTCGGTTTTGGCGAGGGCGGCGGAGACCGAGTTGAGGTTCGGCTGGGAGGTCGAGCCAGACATCGAGGCGATGGCGAGGTCCACGATGTCCACGCCGGCATTGCAGGCGGCGAGGACCGACGCGGCGTTGAGGCCGGAGGTGTCGTGGGTGTGGAAGTGGATCGGGATGCCGATTTCCTGCTTGAGGGCGGTGACGAGTTTGCGGGCGGCGAGCGGTTTGCACAGGCCGGCCATGTCCTTGATGGCGAGGATGTGCGCGCCCATTTTCTCGACCTGCTTTGCCTTGGAGATATAATATCCGAGCGAATACTTGTCGCGCTGCTCGTCGTTGATGTCGCCGGTGTAGCAGATGGCGGCCTCGCAGAGCACCTTGCCATGGTCGCGCGCGGCCTCCATGGCCACTTGCATGTTAGGAAGATAGTTGAGCGAGTCGAAGATCCGGAAGATGTCCATGCCGGAGTCGGCCGCGTGTTTCACGAAGCCGGCGACGACGTTGTCCGGGTAGTTCGAGTAGCCGACCGCGTTCGAGCCGCGGAAGAGCATCTGGAAGCAGAGATTGGGGATTTTTTCGCGCAGGCGGCGCAGGCGTTCCCACGGGCATTCGTGGAGGAAACGCATGGCGGTGTCGAAAGTGGCACCGCCCCACATTTCGAGTGAGAAAAGCTGCGGCACACGGTGCGCCATGGCTTCGGCCACGCGCAGCATGTCATAGGAGCGCATGCGGGTGGCGATCAGCGACTGGTGGGCGTCGCGCAGGGTGGTGTCGGTGATGAGCAGGCGTTTTTCGGCGAGGATCCACTTGCAGAATTCCTCGGGGCCTTTTTCCAACAGGATGTCGCGTGAGCCCTTGGGGACTTTCGCATGGTGTTGGATGACGAGCGAATCCGGCACGTGTGCCTTGGGCATGACGGCGGCGGGTTTCCAGCCCTTGGCGGTGGGGTTGCCGTTCACCGTGATGTCGGAGAGATATGCCAGCGTGCGGGTGGCGCGGTCGCGGCGGACGCGGAACTGGAAGAGTTCCGTTTTCGTGTCGATGAGCTTGGTGTGGGCCTGGCCGGCGCGGAAGGTGTCATCGGCAATCACGTTTTCGAGGAACGGGATGTTGGTTTTCACGCCGCGGATGCGGAACTCGCGCAGCGCGCGGTCCATGCGCTGGCAGGCCATCGGGAAATCACGGCCCATGGCGGTGATCTTCACCAGCATCGAGTCATAGTATGGGGTGACCACCGAGCCGGCATCGCCGGTGGCGGCGTCGAGGCGGATGCCGAAGCCGGCGGCCGAGCGGTAGTTGAGGATGCGGCCGTAGTCGGGCGAGAAATTCTTCTCCGGGTCCTCGGTGGTGACGCGGCACTGGATGGCGAAGCCGTTGCACGGGATCTGGTCCTGTGGCGGGATGGCGACTTCCGCGCCGTGGAGATCCTCGCCCTGGGCGATGAGAATTTGCGAGCGGACGAGGTCGATGCCGGTGACGCATTCGGTGACCGTGTGCTCGACCTGGATGCGCGGGTTCATCTCAATGAAGAACCAGTCGTTCTGGTCCATGTCATAGAGAAACTCGACGGTGCCGGCGTTGTTGTAGCCGATGCCTTTCGCTAGAGCGACGGCGGCATCGCACAACTCCTTGCGGACCTTGGGATCGAGGTGCATCGCGGGAGCGACCTCGACGACTTTCTGATAGCGGCGCTGCACCGAACAGTCGCGCTCGTGGAGGTGGACGACGTTGCCGTGCTGGTCGCCGAGGATTTGCACCTCGATGTGTTTGGCGCGGGAGAGATATCGTTCTAGGAAGACCGCTGGGTTGCCGAAGGCCTTCTCGGCCTCGCTTTGCGCTTCGGCGAGCAGTCCGGCGAGTTGCGACGGTTTTTCCACCACCCGCATGCCGCGTCCGCCGCCGCCGAAGGCCGCCTTGATGATGAGCGGGAAGCCGATCTCATGGGCCACGGTGATGGCCTCGTCGGGATCGCTGATGGGATTTTCCGTGCCCGGCAGGGTGGGGACCTTGAACTTGTGGGCGAGCGTGCGGGCGGCGGTCTTGTCGCCCATGTTTTCCAACAACTCCGGCGAGGGGCCGATGAAGGTGATGCCCTCGCGGGCGCAGGCGCGGGCGAATGCGGCGTTTTCCGAGAGGAAACCGTAACCCGGATGGATCATCGTGACGCCCTTCTGCTTGGCGAGGGCGACGATGCCCTCGACATCGAGGTATGCGCCGACCGGGCCCTTGTTGGCATCGAGCGGATAGGCTTCGTCGGCCTTGAAGCGGTGGATCGAGAAGCGGTCCTCCTCAGCGAAGATCGAGACGGTTCGCAAACCGAGTTCGTTGGCGGCGCGGAAGATGCGGATGGCGATTTCGCCGCGGTTGGCGGCCATGAGTTTTCCCGGGCGGATGGGTTTTTCGGACATCGTGGGGAGGGAATTAGGGGCCTCAGGGCGCGGAGTGAAGGAAATTCCCGTATGAAAGCGGGGGCAAGGGATTTCGCGCCGAGCCGGGGCTCGGCGCTCCCGGGCGACGCGATCAAGGGATCCCGGTGCTCACATCCCGCCGAACTCCCGCATGATGCGCCGCACGGCCATCGCGGCGGGGAGGGTTTGGTTGGCGACCTGGCGTTCGATGTCGGGCAGCATCAGGCGGACCTTCGCATCTCGGAAAAACCGGTTGCGCAGTTCCTCGGCGATCATGGCATGCATCCATTCGATCGATTGGTGCTTGCGCCGTTCTTCCAGCACGCCGGATTCGCGGGTGGTGGCGGCGAAGTTCTCGACGGTTTGCCACAACGCGGCGAGCGATTCCGGCTCGAAAGCCGAGCAGGTGACGCAGCGGGTTTTCCAGCCGCTGGTGGCTGGATGAAGGAAATTCAGCACGCGGCTGTATTCGGTGCGGGCGAGCTTGGCGCGCTGGAGGTTGTCGCCATCGGCCTTGTTGATGGCGAGCAGGTCGGCGATCTCGATGACGCCTTTTTTCATGCCCTGCAATTCGTCGCCCGCGCCGGCGATGAGGATGAGCAGGAAGAAATCGACCATCGAGCGCACGGTGACCTCGTTTTGGCCGACGCCGACGGTTTCCACCAGGATCACATCGAAGCCGGCGGCCTCGCAAAGCAGCATCGTTTCGCGTGATTTGCGGGCGACGCCGCCGAGCGAGCCGCCGCTGGGCGACGGGCGGATGTAGGCGTTCGGCTCGCGGACGAGATTTTGCATGCGGGTCTTGTCGCCGAGGATGCTGCCGCCGGTGATGCTGCTGCTGGGGTCCACGGCGAGGACGGCGACGCGGTGGCCGGCGGCGCAGAGTTGGCAGCCGAGCGACTCGATGAGTGTGCTTTTTCCCGCGCCGGGCACGCCGGTGATGCCGACGCGGATCGAGTTTCCGGTTTTCGGCAACAATCGTTCCAGCAGCTCCTGTGCCTGCGTCTCGTGGGCAGGGTGATGGCTTTCCACGAGCGTGATGGCGCGCGAGAGGATGGCGGTGTTGCCGGCGAGCACGCCGCGCTCGTAGTCGTCGGGCGTGAGTCTGCGGCGCTTGACGGGCTTGCGCGTGCCGACAAACGCGCCGCCATCCGCGCCGGGCATGACCCGGCAAGCGAAGTGCGGGTCGTTTTCCGCGCCTTCGGGCACCCAGTCCGGTGAATGATGCGGTTTTTTCATGCAGTCAGATGATCCATCGCATCGCGGGCACGGTGGATGGCGAGGGAAAAATGGCCCTCATCCGGATCGACGTCGAGCCGTGCGTGCGGGATGGAGGAAACGAATTGGCGCGCCATGTCGGCGGAGATGTTGCGGTCCATGCCGCCGTGCCAATAGCGGATCGGGCGGGTGATGTTTTCGAGCGGGAGATTCCAGTGTTGCAGGTAGATTCCGGCATCTTCCATCACGCCGCGTCCGCCTTGGCGCACGCCTTCGGCGAAACTCATGGCCAGCACATGCTGCGCTTCCGGATTCGCCAGCAGCAGCTTGCGATCCGCCTGCGGCAGGGTTTTCAAGATCCACGAAACCGGCGGCTCGTCCGGTGCGGCGGTCGCGATTCGCGCCGCGAGCTTCAACGGCATGGTAAAACACGCATGCGGCAAATGACGCAGCGGAATCAGAATCTGATAGACCGGATGCAAACCGCGGCGTTGTCCATCGGCCAGCGCCACCGCGCCGCACAACACGGCGGAAGTCGTCACGCGTTCCGGCAGCAAGGCGGCGCACGCCAGCACATACGGCCCGCCGCCGGAAACGCCGAGTTGTGCGAAGGTTGCCACGCCCAGCGAATCCATGAACGCGGCGATCGTTTCCGGCCACGATTCCAAAGTGCGCCCTGGCACGCGCTCCGAGCGCCCCATCCCCGGCCGGTCCGGCGCGATGACACGCAGCCCGCGCTCGCGGGCGAGGTGGTGGACCAGCGCCGCCTGCATGCGCGAACTCGGCCAACCGTGACAGTAGAGCACCGGCCGCCCCGCAGGGTCGCCGAATTCGTTCCACGCAAGCCGCGGGCCGGCGGGCGATTTCCAGAACCGAGGTTCCTGCGGCGGCGGCAGGTGTTCGAGGAAATCCAATGATCCGCCGCTGCTCCGCATGGATCGAGCATGGCCCATGCGGCGCGGCAATGAAAAGCCAATCGTCCGGCCATAAGGTTTGCGTGGCGAAGATTGCACGGTCTAGCTTCCGCTCGTGAGTGAGCCCGTGAAATTCCGTGTCCATTGCGAGGCATGCGGCGCGCGCATCGACGTGACGGATCTCGCGCCGTTCACGCGCATCGAATGCCCGGGTTGCGGCGCGAATTTCCGAGTGAAAACCGCGTTTGGTCCTTACCGGCTCACCCGCCGCCACGCGATCGGCGGGATGAGCATGGTCTTCGCCGCGCACGACGCCACGCTCGACCGCGAGGTGGCGCTCAAGATCCTCAACGAGGAATATTCCGCCAACGAGCGCCGCATCGCCGACTTCGAGCAGGAGGCACGCATCACCGCCTCGCTGAGCCACCCCAACGTCGTGCGCGTGTTCAAGACCGGCCGCGCTTTCGGGCGTTTTTACATCGCCATGGAAATGGTGCCTGGCGGCCATCTCGAGGAACACATCCGCGAGCTGGGGAAAATCCCGGAGGCCGAGATGCTGCCCATCGCCATCGAGGTGGCGCTGGGCCTCCAGGCGGCCCACAATGCCGGGCTCATCCACCGCGATGTGAAACCCGGCAATATCCTTTTGGACGCCAGCGGCCACGCGCGGCTGGTGGACTTCGGGCTCGCGCTCGTCACCCAGGGCGGCAAGGCGCTCGCCAGCGAAATCTGGGCCACGCCCTACTACGTCCCGCCGGAGACCATCGATGGCCAGGCAGAGGATTTCCGCTCCGATATCTATGCCTTCGGCTCCTCGCTCTATCATGCGCTGAGCGGCAAGCCACCGTGCGGGGAGCACACGATGTCCACCGACGCGCTGCGCGAGGCGAAGAAAAAAATTGTCCCGCTTTCGAAGGTGGAGCCGTCCATTTCCGCCGCCACTTGCCGGCTGGTGGAAAAGGCCATGTCGCATGATCCGGCCGGCCGTCATGCATCCTATCAGCAATTGCTCGCCGAGCTCCGGAAAGCCAGGACACTGCTGCAAACCGTTGGCAAATCCCCTGCGCTGGATCTCCCGGCCACCGCACGCGGAAGCGGGGGCGGCTGGCCGAAATGGGCGCTCGCCGCGGCCATCGCCTTGCCCGTGCTGCTGGCCATCGCATTCTGGCCAAGGCAAAAACCCATCCCGCCCCCCATGCCCGTGATGCCCCCCGCGCCGTCCACGGGCACCGCCAAACCAAGCACCCCGCCGGCCACCCCGCCGGATGCTTCCGCGGAAATCGCACGCGTCCACCGCGAGGCGCGCGCGGCCTTCGCTAGCGGCGATTACTCCGAGGCAGCGAGGGCGTTAGCCAAGCTGTTTCACAATGACCGCGTGCTCGAGCCCACCCGCAGCTGGGCCGCCATCGAATCCGTGCTCTGCGCGTTTCTCGCCGGCCGGGCGGATGAGGCCCGCCGCTTCGCCCGTGACGCCCGCTCGCATTTCGATGCCTTGCCGCAGGACCACCCGCTCGCTGGCGGGGAATGGTCCGCTTGCTTGAAGGCGGTCGATGATTTCCCGCCACTTCCTTGTCCGCCGTCGGTCGATTCCGCATCCGGACTCGCCGCCGCCATGCTCGCGGGGCTCAAGAATTGGGAACAGGGACTGCTCGACGAGGCCGCGCCATGCTTCCGCGCCGCCACCACGGCCCGGCTTGGCAAGGACGAGCAATGGAGCGCCGTTTATCAACACATCGCCGGCGACTATCTCGCCGATCACCGTGCCCTGACCGACCCGGCCTTCCGCGACGAACCGGCGGATCTCGCCGCCTGCGAGGCCGCGCTCGCCCGACTCGACGAGTTGGCACCCACGCTCAAGACGCGCGGCCGCGCGCGCTTCAACCTCGAGGCCTGGCAACACGACCTACGGCTGCGCGCACTGGATTTTGCCCGCGCCGCAGCCACGGTGCCCGCCCCCACCTCCAAGCCGCCTGACCGCGATATTTCCGCCGCCCTGCGCGAACACATCGCGGAATGGCAATTCGACGAGGCCGTCGGCTTGCTGGAAAACCTCGACGGCGAACCACCCGGCATCCCGCGCCAGGCCATGCTCGACGTCCTGCGTTCCGCCGCCGGCTTCACCCGCGATCTCGCGCGCGACCTCGCCCTCCGGCCCTATCAGGAGAGCTTGAAACTCAAGTCCGGCCAAACCATCGCGCGTCTCGCCATCGCCGGGGAGTCGCTCGTCGCCACCACTGCCGGGGGCGGAGAAATCCGTTGCCAATGGACCGACCTGGCCGCCGATTCGCTCATCGAACTGCACCGCACTCTGGTGAAATCCAGCTCTTCTGAAACCGACCGCCTGCGCCGGCATGAGAACGCCATCGCCTTCGACTGGCTGGTCGGCAACCGCGAGCGCGCGCTGGCCGCCGCCGCCAAGCTCGCCGAAACCAACCCCGGCTTCCGGCTCCGCTGGCAGTCCGTGTTGGCAGGCGAATCCGAGTGAGCGCACATTGCCAGTTGGCAAATATTCGGAATCATGCGATGGGCGGCGCGTCATGAAACGCGTCAAGACCGCCATCGTCGGAGCCAGCGGCTATTCGGGCATGGAACTGCTGCGCCTGCTGCTCGGCCACACGGGCGTGGAGCTGGCCGCCGCCACTTCGCGGCAGAAGGCCGGCAAGTCGCTTGCCGACGTTTTTCCACGCTTCCGCGGCGCGGCGGGCGCGGAGTTGAAATTCATCGAGCCCGACCCGGATGCGATCGCGGCCACGGGTGCGCAGGCGGCCTTTCTGGCTCTACCGCACGGCGTCGCGGCGGAGATCGCTCGTGCGCTGCTGGATCGCGGACTGAAGGTGATCGACCTCAGCGCGGATTTCCGCCTGCGCGACGCGGCGGTCTATCAGGAATTCTACGGCCACGCGCATCCCGCGCCGGACTTGCTGGCGGAGGCGGTTTACGGCCTGCCGGAAATCCGGGCGGAGGAAATCAAGGCCGCGCGGCTGATCGCCTCGCCGGGCTGCTATCCCACCAGCATCCTGTTGCCGCTGCTGCCACTGCTGCGGGAAAACCTGATCGATACCACGACCCTCGTAGCCAACTCGATGAGCGGCGTGAGCGGCGCGGGCCGCAAGGCGGATGTCCCGCTGCTGTTCTGCGAGTGCAACGAAAGCGCCCGCGCCTATGGCATTCCCAAGCACCGCCATCTTTCGGAAATCGAGCAGGAACTGGCCATCGCCGCCGGCGAAAACGTGACCATCAGCTTCATCCCGCACCTGATTCCCGTGAACTCCGGCATCGCCACCACCACCACCGCGAAGCTGCGCGAGGGCGTTTCTCCGGATGCCGTCGGCAAGGCATTGGAAACCGCCTACGCCGGCCAGCAGTTCGTCCGGCTGCTCGGCAACGGCGTGTGCGCCGATACCAAGAACGTCAGCCGCACCAACTTCATCGACATCGGCTGGCACCACGACCCGCGCACCGGCCGCGTGATCCTCACCAGCGCCGAGGACAACCTCGGAAAAGGCGCCGGCGGCCAGGCGTTGCAATGTTTCAACCTGATGTTCGGATTTCCCGCGACTGATGGATTGCAAAATTTTTGACAGCCGCACACGCTGCCGCGCTTTTCTCTCCTCGATCCAATGGACTTTCCCTTCGCTCGCATCAAAGGCGGTGTCGGCGCGCCGCAACGATTCCTCACCAGCGCGGTGGGCTGCGGCATCAAGAACCCGGACGCCAATCGCCTCGATCTCGCGCTCATCTATTCCGAAGTCCCGTGCAGTTCCGCCGGAACCTTCACCACCAACCGCGTCAAGGCCGCGCCCGTGCGCGTCAGCCAGGCGCACCTGCGCAAAGGCGATATCCGCGCCATCATCGCCAACTCCGGCAACGCCAACGCCTGCACCGGCGTGCAGGGAATCCGCGACGCCACCGCCATGTGCGAGGCGGTCGCCAAACCGCTGCGCCTCAAGCGCACCGAGGTCGGCGTCTGCTCCACCGGCGTGATCGGCCTGCCGATGCCAATGATGCGCATCGAGCCGAAATACGACGACCTCATCCATAACCTCGGCCCGAAAAACGGCGGCGACGTGGCCTCCGCCATCATCACCAGCGACACCCACCCGAAGGAACTCGCCATCTCCTTCGACCTCGGCGACCACCGCGTGCGCCTCGGCGGCTGCGTCAAGGGCGCGGGCATGATTTCCCCGAGCATGGCCACCATGCTGTGCTTCATCACCACCGACGCCCATTTCCCCGCCGACTGCCTGCGCAAGGCGGTGCTCGAATGCGTGGAGGACAGCTTCAACCGCATCACCATCGATGGCGACATGTCCACCAACGACACCGTGCTGGTGATGGCCAACGGTGCCTCAGGCATGCCGCCAATCCGCCGCAACGGCAAACGCTGCAGGCAATTCCGCCAGGCGCTCTGCTGGCTGATGAAGGAACTCGCCAAGGCCGTCGTCCGCGACGGCGAGCGCGTCACGAAATTCGTCACCGTCCATGTGAAGGGCGCGCGCACCTACCTCGATGCCAAAAAAGTCGCCGAAGCCGTCTGCAAGTCGGCGCTGGTGAAATCGTCGTGGAACGGCGGCGATCCGAACTGGGGCCGCATCATCCACGCCGTTGGCTACTCGCGCGCCCGCATCCGCGAGGAACTCATCGACATCCACATCGGCGGCAAGGCCGCCTGCCTCGGCGGGCTCCAGGCCGCCACCCCGATGGACGAACTCCGCGCCGTCGTCGCCGGGCCGGAATTCGAGATCGTCATCCATCTCAATCAGGGCTCCGCCGATTACACCATGTATTCCAGCGACCTCTCGCCCGAATACATCGATTTCAACCGTTCCGAATACGCCTACTGGAAGCAGGCGCGCAAGGACGGCCTGGCCTAACAATGGCCCCATAGCTCACCTCGGACTAATCCACGGATTGCACGAATTCAGGGAAGAGTGTTCAATTCGAAGTGACTACTGCGGTCAGGAATACATCCGCTTCTTCAGGTGTTTTGACCGTCGCGGACGCTCGCGGTCGTTCACATATGCCGCACAGCGCCCGGGATACAATGCAGGCGGAACATTCATTGCCAACGAGCGAGATTTTGAGAATGTCTTGAGAAGCCCGAGACAGATTGAGGGAAAATAGGCGATGGAGAACAAGCCGGCAATGGGCAACCCGCTACCCGGTCCGAGTCGGATTTGAAGGGTGGCGACAAACCTCAATCAGAAATGGAGGGGCTCTCCCGGTAGCGGGTGCCAGGCCACGGCATAGTGCGCCGAGCCAATCAAGGCGCTATTCGTCAGGTGTAAGACCTGATGTTTCAAAAATTCATCTAGATTTCATTCTGTCTTCACCAAAATTTCACGCTGGCAGGTAACTGTTTTCGTCATGGATCAGACAATCATAGGAACCATTCGACCGGAATACCTTGAAGCCGTCGAGGCCGCGCGTTTGACAGCGCGTTTGAATCTATGGCTCATTCCTCTTCACCTTCTAGCGCCTCTCCTGGTGCTGGTTCCCATACTACGGCGATGGCATTTGGCCGTGATCACCGGCCTTACGCTGATCGCCGCTGTAGCAACTTGGTTCGCCTATTACGGCTGGTCCGAGACTAGCTGGAGAACAATTGAGGCACTCGCGGTGACTGATGCCGAGAGGGCGGATGCTGCGTCGGACACGAATGCGGTTTTCGAGCCGATTTTTCTCGGCACACCGTTCGCCGTATTCTACTCCGCGATTTGGTGCGGCGTTGCATATGCACTTCGGGCAAAACCCATGGGTGAGGCGAGGAGGCAGCCAATGATGGGGGGTGAGCGGAGTGACTACGGACAAGGTGCTGGCGAGTGATGACCGTTCGGCATTTCCGCCTCATGCGGCTGCTGGTTCCCAAGGCGGTGCGGATGAGGCTTTCCGCTCGCGGGATTGGAGTGGTGAGATACAGGGATCATCAGGGGAAATTCATTCGGGTTCACCTCAAGGGCTTTTCCCTGAAATATCGCACGATGGCCGCGACCAAGCCGGGGATGTCGTGTGGCAATGCCTCGAAGGCGGGGGGCATGTCGTGCCTGCGCAGTGCCTGGCTGGTGATCGGGCCGATGCTGCCGGCCACGCAGCCTTCCGGCCAATCAAGGCCGAGCGCGAAAAACGAATCGACCGTGGAACCGGAAGTGAAGGTGATGAGGTCGGCGCCTTCCTTGGCGAGCCGCTCCTTGGCACCGGTCGGGTCATCGGTTTCCGGCACGGTGCGGTAGGCGATGCATTCATCGACGATGGCCCCCATTTTCGCGAGGCCCTCGCCGACCAGCTCGCGCGACTCGGCGGCCTTGATCCAAAGCATCGTGAGGTTTTCCACCGACTCCTTCTTGAACGCATCGATCAATCCCTCGGCGACGAATTTCTCCGGCAGCAAATCCACGCCGATGCGGTATTCGCGGATTTTTTTCGCGGTGCCCGGGCCGATGGCGGCGATGCGCGGGTTGCCGAGGCTGCGGGCGTCTTCGAAGACGGCGAAAAACGCGTCGAAGAAGCGTTCCACGCCGTTCGGGCTGGTGAAGACGAGCCAGTCGTATTCGTGGGCGTGGGTGACCATTTCGGCGAAGCCGCGTTTGTCCTCGGGGGCCTCGATGCGGATGGTCGGAAGCTCGATCACGTCCGCGCCGAGTTCGCGCAGTTGGCGGCTGAGTTCGCCGGCCTGCTCGCGGGTGCGGGTGACGACGATGCGGCGGCCGAACAAGGGACGTTTCTCGAACCAATTGATCTTCTCACGCTCCTTCACCACGTCGCCGATCACCGCCACGGCGGGCGAACCGAACGCCGTGCGCTCGGCGATCTCGGCGATGTCGGCCAGCGTGCCGGTGATGGTTTTCTGCGCTCCGGTGGTCGCCCATTGCGTGAGCGCGATCGGCGTTGAGGGATCGGCTCCGTGCTCGACAAACGAGCCGGTGATTTCGCGCAAACGGCCGACGCCCATCACGAACACCTTGGTGCCGGGAGCCTTGGCGAGCTGGGCGTAGTCGATGGAACTGAAGCCTTTCGTGGGATCCTCGTGGCCGGTGAAAATGGTAAGTTGTGTGTTGTGGTCGCGGTGCGTCACCGGAATTCCGGCATAGGCGGGACCGCCGATGGTCGAACTGATGCCGGGCACGATCTCGAACGGCACGCCCGCGGCGGCCAGTTCGGCGGCCTCCTCTCCGCCGCGGCCGAAGATCATCGGATCGCCGCCCTTGAGCCGCACCACGGATTTCCCGGCCTTGGATTTCCCGACGATCAGCGCGTTGGTTTCGTCCTGTGCCAAAACATGGTCCTTGGCGCGCTTGCCGGCGTTGATCTTTTCGCAACCGGGTTTGGTCCAGCGCAGGAACTCGGGATTACTAAGGGCGTCGTACACCAGCACGTCGGCGCGCTCGATCAACTCCTTGGCGCGGAGGGTGAGAAGGCCGGGATCGCCGGGACCGGCGCCCACGAGATAACAGATTCCGGATTGGCTCATTTGAGGGATTGGAAAAGTTGCAGTGCGGTTTCGATGGGATCCTCGCCGGTGGCCTCGCCGGTGCGCGGCTCGCCGCCGCCCTCGGGGAAAACGCGGGCACTCAGGTGGAGCACGCCGTCGGTGAGCGAGGAAAACACGCCCACCGGCGTGTGGCAGCCGGCGTCGAGCAGGCGCAGGAACTCGCGCTCGGCGGTGATCCGCTTCCAGGTGGCGCTGTGGCCGATGGATTCCGCAAACACCCGCGAGCGCTGGTCCGTGGCACGGATTTCAAACCCGATGGCCCCCTGGCCCGCCGCCGGGAAGAACACATCCTCAGGCAAGCGGTGCACGCTCAGGCCGGGCATGTCCTTCAGCGGTTCCGGCCCGCCGCCGGACGGCGAGCCTGATAGATAACCCAACCGCACCAGGCCGGCCTCCGCGAGCAGGATGGCGTCGTGGTTTTCGCCGGAGGCGAGTTTTTGCAAACGCGTGGGCACGTTGCCGCGCAGGTCCACCACCTCGAGGTCCGGACGGAGAAACTTCACCTGGCAGGCACGCCGCGGGCTGCTGGTGCCGACCCGCGCGCCGGCGGGCAAGCCGTCGAGCCCGAAGCCATCGCGAGTGACCAGCACGTCCCGCACCGGCGCGCGCTCGAGCACCGCGGCGAGGGCGAAGCGGTCGCCGAGCACGGTCGGCAGATCCTTGAGGCTGTGCACGGCGATGTCGATCGAGCCGTCGTCGAGCGCGATTTCGAGTTCCTTGATGAAAACGCCCTTGTCGAACACGCCCTCGGCCTTCGCCACATCGGCGAGCGCGACGTCGGTGCGGCGGTCGCCGGTGGTCTTGATAATGACGCGTTCGAGTTCCAGGTCCGGAAACAGCGTGGCGAGGGCGGTTTCGGTGGCGTGGGCCTGCACCAGCGCCAGCTCACTGCCGCGGGTGCCGATCCTGAGGGCTTGGTCCATTTCGATCATGACGGGAAATCAACGGGAATCCTGCGTTTTCGGGACGGTTTCGAACATCGGAAACTTCGCGCCCGGGTTTACCAGTTGCGGCGGCTCGACTTCAAACCTTGCTTTATCGCCCACGCGGTATGGTCCGTAGGCGATGGGGACCACGGTCAGGCAGAGCATCGGCTCGCCGTCCGTGGACTCGGTATGGCCGATGTGGAGGATGGCCGCACAGTTCGGGCTTTTTTCGATGCCCAGGATGTCGCCTGGCCGGAATTGGTTCGTGGCCGCTTCTTGCCGGGTCGGGAAAACATGGTCGATCACCACCGGATAGGGTGCGGCCTTGGTGAAATCGTCGGGTTTCACCATCGCGCGGGCGCGGATGACGAAGCCATCGGCGATGAAGTCGCGCGGGCCGAGTTGGCGCACCTGCTGGACCTCATACTCGCCCTCGATGTAGGTGAGGGCGAGCGGCTGTTCGAAGTTGGTGAGGTAATTGCGCAGCAGCCGCGTGTTGAGGCGCTCGAGCGGCTTGCCGGCGAGCGGAAAAAACCGCCTGTAGAGGCCACGCGGGTCGAGCAGGTTGCCGTTTGGCACGTCGAGCACCGTGTGGCGCTCGATTTCCGGCAGCCGTCCGATCTTGCGCAGGATCTCGTAATTTCGGGGGATCTCCGGGTTGCCGAACACATGCAGGCACACCATCCAACTGATCACGGCGAAACACAGCGCCAGCGCGTTGGCCAGCAACCACCAGAAATACGCCGGTCGGCGTGGGGCGGGCTCCTCGATGGTGCGTGGCACGGCGGACGGGCGGGGGGGTCAGGAATTGCCGCAGCTCTCGCCGGAGAGGTCGTTCTCCGGTGCCGGTTCGCCCGCAGTCTCGAACGAGGTGCCGCAGCCGCAGGAGCGGGAGGCGTTCGGATTGTGGATTTTGAAACCGGCGTCGGTGAGGTCGTCCGAGTAATCGACTTCGCAGCCGCGCAGTTTCTCGACGCTGTCGGCAGCGACGATCAGGCGCGCGCCATCCTGCTCGATCACCGCATCGTCCGGTTCGGGCTCGGCCACCTTCATTTCATATTGCCAGCCGGCGCAGCCGCCGCGGCGCACCGCCAAACGCAGCCCGGATCGCGCGCCGGTGGCACGTCTGGCGAGGAGTTGGGCGAGTTGAGTGGCGGCTTTGTCGGTCAAGGTCATCATGGCGGACGGCGGAAGCTAGGGCCGATCCCGCGGATTTGAAACCCGAAATCCGCGGATCCTCAAACGCGATCGGCGTCGCCCCCTTCGGTTTCGGCCCACTCAGCAATGCCGAGCTGGCCCGCGAGCAGGCGGGTCAGGCATCGAAACCGTTCAGCTTTTCCTCAGCCAAAGCGCGAGCAAGTTCTGGCGATGGACAGCTGCAACGCCCCCTCGAGCCCCGCCGCGAGCCCATGAAGCGGCCGCTATGGCCAAGGTGGAAAAATCCGAAACAAGCATCCCGTAACGGATTTTATGCTCCGCTCGCCGTTCGGTTCAATGGTTCGGGATGCCGGCAAGACTCTTTTCCATGGCATGCGGCTGGGTATGGCATGCCTGTCGGTCCTGCCCGCCATGGCGGAATCGCCGCAATCGATATTCAACGGCAAGGACCTGGCCGGCTGGCAGGGTTCACCCGGTTGGTGGTCGGCCGTGGAGGACGTGCTCGCCACCGAAAGCACGCCCGAAAAACCATGCGGCAAATCCAGCTACCTCGTCTGGACCGGCGGCCGTCCCGCCGATTTCCAGCTCGATTGCGAGTTTCGCCTCAGCGCCGATGCGAACTCCGGCATCCAGCTGCGCTCGGAAACACGCCCCCAATTCGACACTTGGGGTTATCAAGCCGACATGACGGGCGACGGCAAGCTGATCGGCTTCATCTATCATCATGCCATCGGCCTGGTCGCCGGGCGCGGCGAGAGCGTCACCCTCACGCCCGGAGGCAAGCGCCAGGTCCAGGTTTTCGCGGATGCGAAGGAACTCCTCGCCCAGTTCAAAAAGGGCGATTGGAACCATTACCGAATCATTTGCCGCGGCCCGGAAATTTCCCTCTTCCTCAATGGCCAACTGATGTGCCGGGTCACCGACCACAATCCGGCCACAGCTGCCAAGGACGGCATCATCGCCCTTCAAATGCACCAGGGCCCGCCGATGAAGGCGGAGTTCCGCAACATTCTGCTGACTGATTTGAAACCATCCCACGCACCAAAGACCCCCAAGCCATGATCCGCGACTGCGGCGACAAGGCCTGCACGTCCCCTGCCGAGATCTGCGAACTGCTGGCCCGCCCGCGTCCGCGTGACGAGCAATGGCCGCTTGTTGCGGAACAAGGCATGCCCGAACGAGCCTTGCCGGGTGGTGGGATCACGCGTAGGTAAGCCGCGCATGATTCGTTTTTCCCTATTTGGCATCCCGGTGCGGGTGCATCCGTTTTTCTGGCTGACGCTGGCGGTCATCGGCGGCGCGCTGTCGGCGGACTCGCCGGAGGCCATTTTCCGGATCCTGCTGTTCCTGCTGGCCGGATTCATCTCGATCCTGGTTCACGAACTCGGCCACGCGCTCACCGCGCGGAAATTCGGCGCACGCAGCGAGATCGTGCTGCAGGCCTTCGGCGGTTACGCGGCCTATTCCGGCGTGCGGATGACGCGGCCGCAGAGTTTCATGATCACGGCGGCGGGACCGGCGGTGCAGATCGGGTTGGGAATTGCGCTCTTGATGGTCATCCCGAGTCTTCCGGAATTGAACCAGAACGCGCTCTATTTCCTCGTCGTGCTCAATTGGATCAGCCTTGTCTGGGCGCTGCTCAACCTGCTGCCGGTGCTGCCGCTGGACGGCGGCCAGATGCTCAACGCCGTCCTCGGGCCGGATCGCATCAAGACCACGCTGTGGATCTCGCTCGTTGTCGCGGCCACGGCCGGTCTGTTGCTTTACCTGCTTTTCAAGAGCCTCCTGGCACCCATTTTCATGGGCATGTTCGCCTGGCAGTCATGGCAGGCGCTGCGCGAAAACCGCTGGCGCTGAGCGGCCTCACCAGAACATCAGCCGCAGCCCGGCGATCGCTGAAAACGCCACGATCATCCACTCGAACAGGCGCTGGGAAACATGGCGGATCAGCCAGCGTCCGCCGAAGACACCCAGCGCCACCGCCGGCACCAGCCGCAGGTTTTCCGACAGGCTCTCCGGCGTGATCAGCGCGAGTTGCGCGTTGAGCGGCACTTTCAGGAGATTCACCAGCAGGAAAAACCGCGCGCCGATGCCGATGAGTTCCATTTTCGGCACCCGCCGCGCCATCAGGTAAAGCTGGATCACGGGACCCGCAGCATTGGCCAGCATGGTGGCGAAGCCGCCCAACGTCCCGGCCGCGATGCCGAAACGGCGCGATGCCACCCAGCGGTCGCTCCATTCCGGCATCCGGTTGCGCAGCACTTGCAGAAGCACCATCGAGAGCACGCAGCCACCGATGACGCGCCGTGCCGTCTGGTCGTCGATGCGGCCGAGCAGCCACCAACCGGCCGCCACACCGAGCAGCGTGGGACCGAGCAGCCGCCACACCGGTTTCCACGAGCCATGGCGGATGAACGCCGGATAGGCCAACAGGTCCGCCGCGATCAGCAGCGGCAGCGCCAGCCCCACCGAGGCGCGCGCGCCGTAGAGATCCGCCAACAGGAACACCGACACCATCGAGATGCCGCTGAATCCCGCTTTCGAGAGACCGATGCAAAAGGCCGCCAGCAAGGCCATCAGGAAAAACCACGTCATCCCGGCGCAGAGCCATCCGTGCAATGGCTTGGCTCCGCAAGCAAATTGGCGGCGATCAATCCGCTGAATCGACCAGCGCGTGCAAGGTCTTCACCGCCTGCCACGCGGCATCCACGTGATGGACACGGAAGATATGGCCGCCGCGAGTCATGCTGGATGCGATGCAAGCGATGGTGCCGGCATCGCGCTCGCGCGGATCCTCGAGGCCGAGCACCTCGCCGATCACCGTCTTGCGCGAAACGGGAACCAGCACGGGACGGTTGAAACGACCGAGCCGGGACAGTTCGCGCAGCACGGCGAGGTTGTCGGCGCGCTGCTTGGCGAAATCGAGACCGGGGTCGATCACGGTGGCGTCCTCGGGCAAGCCGGCGACCGCGCAGAGGGCGAGTTTTTCTTCGAAAAACCGCTCCATGGCGGCCATCACATCGTCCCATTGCTGGTGCACATGCGGCACCTTAGGCGCGCCGACGCTGTGCATCACCAGAAGCGCCGCGCGATGCTCCGCACAGAGCCGGGCATTGCGGTCGTCCGGCAGCGCGCCCATGTCGTTGAGCAGTTCCACATTGCCGCCGGGCAGGATGGCCGCCGCCACTTCCGGCCGCCAAGTATTGGCGGAAAGCACCGGCGGCCAGACTTGCGCGGCGTCGCGCGGGCGCGCCCCGTCCAGCACTTCGTTCCAGCGTGCGATGAATGCCTGAAACCGCCGGATTTCCTCCGCCACCGCAATCGGACCGCGATTGGTGCGCGCGCTCTCCGCGCCCACATCGATGAGGTCCGCGCCGCTCGCGATCTGTTTGCGGGTCAATTCAAGAGCGTGGTCGATATCGAGCGTGCCATCGCCGGAAAACGAGTCGTCGTTCACATTCACAATCCCCATCACCAGCGGGCGGCGCGGGAAATCGATCCAACGGTTCGGCAAAAGCAATCGCATGTGTCCTCAGCCATTCTCCCGATGCACGCCGCCGGGGCCTTTGCTTGCGAACGATGCGAGGGTGCCGGCCAGCCCTTCATCGAGCGAGTGGCGCGGCTGCCAACCGGCGGCCATCAGTTTTCCGGCGCTGGCGCGCGAGTGGCGGACGTCGCCGGGGCGCTCGGCGGCATGGATGATGCGCGAGGGGGAACCGGCGGCGGCGATGATTTTTTCCGCCAGTTCGTTGATGGTGATCTGGCCGCCGTAGCCGGCATTGAAGACACCGGCCACCCCGGAAGTTTCCGCGGCGAATGAAAGGGCGGAGACGATGTCCGTCACATGGATGAAATCGCGTGTCTGGCCACCATCGCCGAAGATGGTGAGATCCTCGCCGCGCACCGCCTTTTCGATGAAGATGGGCACGGCGGCGGCGTAGGCGCCCTTGGGGTCCTGGCGCGGGCCGAAGACGTTGAAGAAGCGCAGCGCGGCGGTTTCCAGCCGGCCTTCGCGCCGGAACATGTCGAGATAGTATTCACCATCGAGTTTGGTGATGGCATACGGGCTTTTCGGCTCAGGCAACATCGTCTCGACCTTGGGCACCGCGGGATTGTCGCCATAGACCGCGGCGGAGGAGGCGAAGACGAGCTTGCGCACGCCCGCGGCCGCGGATTCCTCCAGCACGTGGAGCAGCCCGCGCACGTTGATGTCCACGCACTCGAGCGGTTTTTCCATCGACTCGGGCACGCTCACCAAGGCGGCCATGTGAAACACCAGATCGACCCCCCGCACCGCCTCGCGCACCAGCGCGCGGTCGGTCACGGAGCCTTCAATGAAGGTGTGCGCGAGCCCTTCGAGATTGCGGCGGTGGCCGCTGCGCAGGCTGTCGAGCACGCGGATCTCGTCGGTGCGGTCCTGATAGGATTCGACGATGTGCGAGCCGATGAAGCCGGCGCCTCCCGTGACCAGGATTTTCATGAGCGGACTTGGTGCGAGACCTCGCGAACGATGCGTTCCATGGCGGCCATGTTTTCCTCCAACACGCGGACGAAGCCGAACTGGTTGCGGCAGCGGTCGAGGTTGTGGCCCGGGCGGTGGGTCTTGAAATAGACGTCGCCGTCGAGATAGTCGGTTAGGAAACGGATGCCCACCTCAAGTGTGATGAGTTTTCCGGAAAACGCGAGATGGGCGGTCTCCGCCTCGTTGAGGAAATCCGCGCTTCCAAGATATCCGCGCAACAGCGCCTCGTAGAGATCAAGTTGCATGCCGATGCCCGCGGCGTCCGGGTCGTCCTCGCGGCTCGTCGGCGTGGCGGTGCGCACCATGTCGCCGAAGTCGTAGAGCACGCAGCCGGGCATGGTGGTGTCAAGGTCGATCACGCACACGCCTTCGGCGGTGGCGTCGTCGAGCAGCACGTTGTTGAGCTTGGTGTCGTTGTGGGTGATGCGCTCCGGGATGTCGCCGCTTTCCAGCAGGGTGACGATGCGCGCGCAGTCCCCGGCGCGGGCCCGGGCGAATTCGATTTCCTCATGCACGCCGGCGGCGCGGCCGGCGGTGTCGCGCGCGATCGCAGCCTCCAGCGCCGCGAGGCGCTTGGGAGTGTGGTGGAAATCGGGAATGGTCTCATGCAGCCGTGCGCCGCCGAGCGTGGCGGCGAGTTTCTGGAAATTCCCGAACGCGCGCGCCGCCTGATAGGCTTGCTCGGCGCTTTTGATCTCATCGTGCCCGCGCGCACCCTCGATGAACGGATAAACGCGCCAGTAATTGCCATCGTCGTCGCGCGCGTGAGGATTGCCTTCATGGGACGGAATGCACGTCAGCGTGCGGCGGTAGGCCTCGGGGTGGCCTTCCGCCTTGAGCGTGGCCAGCGCATGGCGCGTCACGCGGTCCACATTTTCCATCAACTCGAGCGGTTTCTTGAAAACCGTGTGGTTGATGCGCTGGACCACGTAACGGACCCGCTGGCCGGCTTGGTTCATCGTGGCGCAATAGGTGTCGTTGATGTGCCCCGAACCATACGGGCGGGCGTGGACGAAATCGCCGCGCATGTCGAAGAGATTCGCGATAGCGCGCACATCGTGCGGCGCGGGGGAGTGATGGGGTGGTGTGGCCACGGCGGCGGATGGAGTGGACGTCGGCACGGTTTCAGGCGAGTTTCTCAGGGTATTCTCCGCTGGCGATGAGCCTGCGAATGGATTCCACCACATGCGGCTTGTCCGCCGGGTAGGTGACGCCGAACCAAGAGCTGGTCGTGCGCAGCACCTGGCAGCGGGCGTGGCCACCGTGTATCAGGTGATCCACCACTGTGGGAATATAGCATTCGGATTTCAACTGCTCTCCGGACTCGCTCAGGAAGCGGCTGAAGCCTTCTTCAAGCTGGCCGAAAAACGCCGGCCCGAAGGCCCAGAAATTCATCGAGACCAAGGTCCCGGGTGGCACGATGTGGCGCTTGCCATCAAGCGCGCAGCCCCGCACCTGGCCGTCCGCCTCACGCTCGATGTCGAGGTATTCCTCGACGTTGGAGAGGAAGCCGGCTTCGTCGAGCTTGCAGATCCCGCGGTTCACGTGCCCGTGCTCAGACAGGGTGTTTTCCAGCGGATATCCGACCATCGCCATGGCCTCGGTCGTTTGTTCCGGCAGGCTGCTGAAAAAAGCCGCGGCGCGCCGATACGCATCGCTGCCGTAGAAATCGTCCGCATTGATCACTGCGAAGTGCCCGTCCACCAGGTCCCGGGCGGCACGGACCGCGTGGGCCGTGCCCCACGGTTTTTCACGGCCATCCGGAACCCGGAAGGCCGCCGGCAAGTCGTCCAGCCGCTGGAACGCGTAGTCCACCGCGATGCGGTCGGAAAACCGTGCGCCAATGCCGCTGCGGAAGGCGTCTGCGAACTCCTCACGGATGATGAACACCACCCGGCCGAAACCTGCGCGGATCGCGTCAAACACCGAGTAATCCAATACCGTCTCGCCATTCGGGCCCATCGGATCGATTTGCTTGAGGCCGCCGTATCGGCTGCCCATGCCGGCTGCCAGCACAAGTAGTGTGGGGTTCATTTCAGATCATGTCGCGACCACGCGTGCGCGGACGCATGCCAATTCCCGCCACGGATGGCAACACTCGAGATGATCGATGCGCGTTGCCGTGCCCTCAGGGAAGCTTGCCGGTGGGCCATAAGGCAGTGCTCGGAAGCTCTGAAATCCATTGTTTTGAAGTGGCTCGAAAAACTTTCCCATCCCCGGAGTTTTTTTTTGACAGGGTAGTCGGTTTTGCTAATTTGCGCCCGCTCTTCCCCACAGCACGTCAGGGGTGCCGCGTCTCGTCTTCTTTCGCAGGACGGGCGCGGTGTTTTTGTCGGGTCCAAGGCGGGGCGTCACATATCGCTCGTGTAGCTCAGGGGTAGAGCGCATCCTTGGTAAGGATGAGGTCGCGGGTTCAATTCCCGCCACGAGCTCCAGGGCGACCAAGCACCAATCTCCACAGAAAGCAGAACCAATACCATCATGGCTAAAGAAGCATTCCAGCGCAACAAGCCCCACGTCAACATCGGCACCATCGGTCACGTCGACCACGGCAAAACCACCCTCACCGCCGCCATCACCATGACCCTCGCGGAAAAAGGCATGGCGCAGGCCAAAGCCTACGGTGACATCGACGCCGCTCCGGAGGAAAAGGCACGCGGCATCACCATCAACACTGCCCACGTGGAATACGAAACCGAAAAGCGCCACTACGCACACGTGGACTGCCCGGGACATGCCGACTACGTCAAGAACATGATCACCGGCGCGGCCCAGATGGACGGTGCCATCCTCGTGGTATCCGCCGCCGACGGCCCAATGCCCCAGACCCGCGAGCACATCCTGCTTGCCCGCCAGGTCGGCGTGCCTGCCTTGGTGGTCTTCCTCAACAAGGTGGATATGGTGGACGATGAGGAGCTGCTTGAGCTCGTCGAAATGGAAGTGCGCGATCTCCTTTCGAGCTATGAATTCCCCGGCGACGAGATTCCGATCGTAAAGGGATCCGCACTGAAGGCCACCGAAGGCGACGCCGGTGCCCGGGAAGCCATCATGAAGCTCATGGAAGCCGTGGATTCCTACATCCCCGAGCCTGAGCGCCCCATCGACAAGACCTTCCTCATGCCCATCGAGGACGTTTTCTCGATCGAAGGTCGCGGCACCGTCTGCACCGGCCGTGTCGAGCGTGGTATCGTCAAAAAAATGGAGGAAGTCGAAATTGTCGGCATCCGCGACACCCAGAAGACCACCGTCACGGACATCGAAATGTTCCGCAAGCTGCTCGACGAAGGTCGTGCGGGTGACAACGTGGGCCTCCTGCTCCGCGGTCTCAAGAAGACCGATGTGGAGCGTGGCCAGGTGATCGCCAAGCCCGGCACCGTCAAGCCCCACAAGAAATTCAAGGCTGAGATCTACGTGCTTTCCAAGGAAGAGGGTGGCCGCCACACCCCGTTCTTCTCCAACTACCGCCCGCAGTTCTACTTCCGCACCACCGACGTCACCGGCAGCATCAAGCTCCCCGACGGCGTGGAAATGGTCATGCCTGGCGACAACGTGAGTCTCGAAATCGAACTGATCACCCCGATCGCCATGGAGCCCACCATGCGCTTCGCCATCCGCGAGGGTGGCCGCACCGTTGGTGCCGGTCGTGTCGGTGAAATCCTCGATTGATCCCTCATTTCAGGCGCGGGCCACGGTTTCCAACTGGATGCCAAGGCCACCCGCCGGACTCTCGGGGCACTCCGCCAAAACGGGGTGCCCCTGAGTCGCCTCAACACGGCAGTAGTTCAATTGGTAGAGCATCGGTCTCCAAAACCGAGTGTTGGGGGTTCGAGTCCCTCCTGCCGTGCCATTCTTTCAATCCGTCCCCAAATCAGCGCATCATGTTTTCCAAAATCTCCGGTTTTCTTGGTGAGGTCAAAGGCGAGCTCCGCAAAGCAAGCTGGCCTTGGGAGTCCGATCCGAAAATCAAGGGACTCAAGAAATACAAAGAACTGGTGGATTCCACCATCGTGGTCCTGATCGCGATGGTCCTGCTCGCCGGTTTCGTGCAGCTTTGGGATTTCCTTCACGTCCTGATCGTTGGCTTCTTCACCGGGCTTGGCAGCTGAGCCGTCCGTTTTTTCCGCACTGATTTCCTCACCTCTCCCAGCCCGTCATGTCCGATACCAAGACTTTCCGCGACCAATGGTATGTCGTGCAGGTGCTTTCCGGTCAGGAAAGCAAAGTGCGTGAGCGGATCCTCCGCAACGCCGAGACCGAGGGGATGACGGAATACATCCGCGAGGTCCTGGTGCCTACCGAAATGGTCTCGGAAATCCGCCGCGGCAAAAAAACCGAAACCAAGAAGAAATTCTTCCCAGGCTACATTATCGTCAACATGAATCTCACCGATGAGGATGGCGGCTTGGTCGAGAAAACCTGGTTCTTCATCAAGGAAATGGAAGGTGTGATCGGCTTCGCGGGCACCAAGGACCGCCCGGCACCGATGCGTCAGCGCGAGGTGGATGCCATGCTCTCCCAAATCAAGGAACGCGAGGAAAGCGTGCGCCCGGCCATCAGCTTCGAGGTCGGCGACACCGTGAAGGTGGCCGACGGTCCCTTCCAAAGCCAGAACGGCGTGGTCGAGGAAATCGACCCCGAGCGCGGCAAGCTCCGGGTGTCCGTGACCATATTCGGCCGCAGCACCCCGGTCGAACTTGAATACTGGCAGGTCGAGCGCGCCTGAACGGCGCTTTCAAATTTCAAATCTCAAATTTCAAATTCTATCCACTAACAGCCATGGCCAAGGAAGTCGTCAAAATCATCAAGCTCCAGATTCCCGCCGGAGCCGCCAACCCGTCACCGCCCGTCGGCCCTGCCCTGGGTCAGGCTGGTGTCAACATCATGGGCTTCTGCAAGGAGTTCAACGCCGCCACCCAGAGCCAGTCCGGCGACGTGCTGCCGGTGGTGATTTCTGTTTACAAGGACAAGTCCTTCACTTTCCTCACCAAGCGTCCGCCCGCCGGCAATTTGCTCAAGAAAGCCGCCGGTCTGGCTTCCGGGTCCAAGGAGCCTAACCGCACCAAGGTGGGCAAGATCACCAAGGCCCAACTCATGGAAGTGGTGAACATCAAGATGCCCGACCTCAACACCAAGGATCCCGAGGCCGCCGCGCGCATCCTCGCCGGCACCGCCCGCCAGATGGGCCTTGAAATCGAAGGCATGTAAGGGAGCGCGGGCGTCCCGCCCGCATTTCTTGACGCCGTGATCTTCACCATTCCGCTTCAATATCCCAATCTCCGCCGAAAGTCCCAACGGGCCGAGGCGCCCGCAGGAGGGTCCCGATCACCGGAATCCGATCGAACTGCCAACCAAACAAACAAATGGCCAAACACCGCAGCAAACGCTACCAGAAAGCGACGGCACTTGTCGAAAACGGCAAGAGCTACACGCTCACCGATGCGATCACCACCGTGAAGCAATTCCCGGTGCCCAAGTTCAATCCCACCGTCACGCTTTCGTTCCACCTCGGCGTGGACCCGCGCAAGAGCGACCAGATGGTCCGGGGCTCCGTCTCACTCCCGCATGGCACCGGCAAGAATGTGCGCGTCGCCGTCTTCGCCCAAGGGGCCGCGGCCGAGGCCGCCAAGGCCGCCGGCGCCGAATTCGTGGGCTACGAGGACCTTATCAAGAAAGTCCAGGACGGCTTCACGGACTTCGACTCCGCGATCGCCACTCCGGATGCGATGACCGAAGTCCGCAAGATCGCCCGCGTGCTCGGTCCCCGTGGATTGATGCCCAACCCGAAAACCGGCACCGTCACCGAAGACACCGCCAAGGCGGTCAAGGAAGTCAAGGCCGGCCGTATCGACTACAAGCTCGACAAGAACGGCAACATCGCCGGCTCCATCGGCAAGATCGATTTCTCGCCCGAACAGCTCGAGGACAACGCCCGCGCGTTCGTGGACAGCGTTGTCCGCGCCAAACCCTCCACCGCCAAGGGCAACTACATCCAAGCCGTCACCCTTGCCGCCACCATGCTGCCCGGCATCCCACTTGAAGCCGCGACCTACACCAAGTCCGCATCCTGACCCGCAACCACACCCCACTATGAATCCCGACAAGAAAATCATCATCGACGGACTGCTGGAGCGGGTCAATGCCTCTCCCTTCGTGCTGGTGATCGATTACACCGGCATGACCGTCCCCCATTTTTCGGAGCTGCGCAGCCGCCTCGTCGCCGCCGGTGCCGAGTGCCATGTGGCCAAGAACACCTACATGCGCAAGGCCTTCGTCGAGGCCGGCCTGCCGGACCCCGGCGACCAGCTCACCGGCCAGACCGCCTTCATCACCGGTGAACAGGACGTGGCCGCCGCCGCCAAGGTGCTCAAGAACTTCGAGAAGGAGTTCAAGAAACCCGGCATCAAGCTCGGCATCCTCGATGGCCTGCTGCTCGGCGAGGAGCAAGTCAAGGCGATCGCCGATCTGCCGCCGCGCGAGGTGCTGCTCGCCCAGCTTTTGGGCGTGATCAACGCGCCTGCCACCAAGCTGCTCCGCACGCTCAACGAGCCCGGGGCATCCCTGGCCCGTGTCATCAAGGCGAAATTCAACCCCGATTCCTGATCGAAACACTCTGAACGGATGGCGGTGGCGCAGGCCGTCGCCGCCTGAACCCACAATGGTTCCTCGTCGGTCGCGTGGCTGCGTGACTGAAATCCCCGGAGGCTTCCGGGGGCGACGACACCGCAACACCACATACTATGGCCAATATTGAACAACTGATGGAAGACCTCGGCAAGCTGACCGTTCTGGAAGCTGCCGATCTTGTGAAGAAACTTGAAGAAGCCTGGGGCGTTTCCGCCGCCGCTCCCGTCGGAGCCGTGATGGCCGCTCCCGCCGCCGAAGCTGCGGCTCCCGCCGAAGAGAAAACCGAGTTCGACGTCGTCGTCACCGACGCCGGTGCCAACAAGATCGCCGTCATCAAGGCGGTGCGCGAAGTGGCCCCCGGACTTGGCCTCGCGGACGCCAAGAAGCTCGTCGAGAGCACTCCCGCGAAGATCCTCGAAGGTGCCGCCAAGGACGCCGCCGAGGCTGCCAAGAAGAAGCTCGAAGAGGCCGGCGCCAAGGTCGAACTCAAGTAATCAACCACGCCGGATTTCTCCCGGGGCGGGTCGCACCGCCCCGGGAAACCCCACCCGGAACCGCAGCGAGATCCTCGATCCATTTCCACACCAACCGCGGCTTTCGCTCCGATTCCGATTCCACTTTCCACGCTTGATATCCACCCCGCCTGAGACCGTTCGCGGCTCGGGCTCAATTCGTCATTAGCACCAAACACAAAACCATGGCTGAACGTCTCTATTTCGGGAAATTCGAAGAAGTCATCGACCCGCCCAACCTCATTGAGGTCCAAAGCCGCTCATATGATGAGTTCCTCCAAAAGGATGTGCCCAACGCCGAGCGCACCGACACCGGCCTGCAGGCTGTCTTCCGCGAGGTCTTCCCGATCAAGAGTTACGACGAGGCGATCGAGCTCGATTTCATCTCCTATGACATCGAGGATCCTAAAATCACCTCGCTCGACTCCCTCCGCAACAGCGAGACCTTCAGCGCGGCGCTCTACGTCACCTTCAAACTGAAGGACGAGACCGGCAACAAGAAGGAGCGCGTTTACATGGGCGAACTGCCGATGATGACGCGCCGCGGCACTTTCATCATCAATGGCGCAGAGCGCGTCATCGTTTCCCAGCTCCACCGCTCGCCCGGCATCTGCTTCGAGACCTCCATCCACCTGAACGGCAAGATCCTCCACAGCTTCCGCATCATTCCGGACCGCGGGTCGTGGCTCGAGGTGCAGTTCGACACCAACGCCCTGCTCTACGTCTATCTCGCCCGCCGCCGCCGCCGCCGCAAGTTCCTCGCCACCACTTTCCTGCGCGTCCTCGGTTTCCCGACCGACCGCGACATCGTTAGCAATTTCTACAATGTCGAGACACTCAAGTTGAGCGAGAAAATGGACGAGGGCGAGCTCGGCCACAAGGTTCCCTTCGAGGACGTGCTCGACGGCGAACTGGTCGTCGCCAAGGCTTATGAGCCACTCACCATCGGCATCGTCCGCCAACTGCTCGCGCTCGGCCAGAAGAGTGTGGAGGTAATCGACGGACGCGAGGACGAGATCCTTCTCAAATCCTTGCGCAAGGATCCAGCCAAGGACGAGGAATCAGCGCTCAAGGACATCTATCGCAAATTGCGCCCCGGCGATCCGCCGACCGCCGCCAACGCGCGCGCCCTGCTCAAGCGCCTGTTCTTCGATCCCAAAAAATACGATCTCACGCGCGTCGGACGCTACAAGATCAACCAGAAGCTCGGTATCAACGTGGATGCCGACCAGCGCATCATGGTGCCAGAGGACTTCCTCGCCGCCGTGAAATACATCCTCAAGCTCAAGAAGGGCGACGGTGTGATCGACGACATCGACCACCTCGGCTCCCGCCGGGTCCGTGCCGTCGGCGAACTGCTCGCCAACCAGTGCCGCGTGGGACTTGCCCGCACCGAGCGTCTCGTCAAGGAGCGCATGACCCTCTTTGACGTCAATATCGAGGGCATGACGCCGCAGAAGCTGATCAACCCCAAGGCGCTCTCCGCCGTGGTGCGCGACTTCTTCGGCCGAAGCCAGCTCTCACAGTTCATGGACCAGACGAACCCGCTGGCCGAACTCACCCACAAGCGCCGTCTCTCCGCGCTCGGACCAGGCGGCCTCAACCGCGACCGCGCCGGCTTCGAGGTACGCGACGTCCATCCGTCCCACTACGGCCGCATTTGCC
>JBMTCD010000017.1:0-29699 GCA_049430545.1 Luteolibacter sp. | reverse complement strand
CGCCGGAAATCGTGGACCGCATCGCCGTGGAAATCCGCGAGGCCGTCGCCACCGGCCTGCAGCTTGGAATCGTCGTCGGCGGCGGGAATTTCTGGCGCGGCGCCAGCGCTTCCGCCCGCGGCATGGACCGCGCCACCGCCGATTACGTCGGCATGCTCGCCACAGTCATGAACGCGCTCGCCATCGAAGGCGCGCTCAACCACCACGGCGTCCCCTGTGTGGTGCAGTCCGCCATCGAGATGAAAAACGTGGCGGAGACCTTCATCCGCCGCCGAGCCGAGCGGCAGATGCGCGAGGGCAAGGTGGTCATTTTCGGTGCCGGCACCGGCAATCCCTTCTTTTCCACCGATACCACCGCCGCCCTGCGAGCCAGCGAGATGGGTGCCGACGTGATCCTGAAGGCCACCCAGGTGGACGGCGTTTACGACAGCGACCCGCGCCACAACCCGGAGGCCAAACGCTACGAATGCGTCACCTTCCACGAGTGCATCACCAAGCGCCTCAATGTGATGGACTCCACCGCCTTCAGCCTCTGCATGGACAACCACATCCCGATCATCGTGTTCGAACTCGCCCCGGATGGCAATCTGTCCCATGCCTTGCGCGGCCAGCCGATCGGCACGCTGGTGCACGGTGATTGAAAATTTTCCAAGCCCACGAACCCACAGCTGCCATGGACCCGGACGAAACCCTGCTCGAAGTCGAGGACGCGATGACCAAATCCGTCGAATACCTGCTGCATGAATTCGCCGGTGTGCGCACCGGCAAGGCCAGCCCGGCGCTCATCGAGAACATCGATGTGCACGTCCAGGCCTACGGCGGCGTCAGCAAGCTCAAGAGCCTCGCCGTCATCAGCTCGCCCGAGCCGCGCATGCTGATGGTCCAGCCCTTCGATCCCGCGACCACCCGCGACATCGAGCGCGCCATCCGCGAGTGCAAGCTCGGCCTCAATCCCGCCGCCGCGGACCGATCGCTGCGCGTGCCCATCCCCGAGCTTTCCGAGGAACGCCGCCGCGAGATGGTCAAACTCGTCAAACAGCTCGCCGAGGAGGCCAAGGTGCGCCTGCGCGCCGTCCGCAAGGACGGTATGGACGCCGCCAGGAAAATGAAGGCATCCAACGACATCACCGAGGACGGGCTCAAGGATCTCGAAAACGAGATCCAGGACCTCACCAACAAGTTCACCAGGAAGGTGGACGAGCACGCCCACGCCAAGGAGGCCGAGCTGATGAAGGTCTAACAGCCGCCGCCGCGGCACCGCCGGACGCATGTCGGAAAATTTCTATCAGACCGCGACCAGCGCGCCGGCCACCGCCTTCGACGTCTCGCTGCGGCCGCCCGCTTTTTCCGAGTTCATCGGCCAGGACAAGGTCAAGGAGCGGCTCCTGCTCCTGCTCCACGGCCCGCCCGGCCTCGGCAAGACCACGCTCGCCAACCTGATCGCCCGCGCCGCCGGCACCCAGCTCCACACCACCTCCGGTCCGCAGATCGAGAAGGCGGGCGACCTCGCCGGAATCCTCACCAACATCCAGAAGGGCGACGTCCTTTTCATCGACGAAATCCACCGGCTCCATCCGGCCATCGAGGAATACCTTTATCCGGCGATGGAAGACTACCGGCTCGACATCATCATCGACTCCGGACCTTCCGCGCGATCGATCCAGATCAACCTCCCGCGTTTCACCTTGGTCGGCGCCACCACGCGCTCCGGCATGCTGACCGCACCGCTGCGTTCGCGTTTCGGCCTGGTCAACCGGCTCGATTACTACACCCGCGAGGAACTCGCCATGATTGTCGAGCGTTCCGCCGGTTTGTTGGACGTGCCCGTCGATCATGAAGGCGCATTGGAAATCGCCGCCCGCTCGCGCGGCACCCCGCGTGTCGCCAACGCGTTGCTGCGCTGGGTGCGCGATTTCGCCCAGGTCCGCGGCGAGGGCAGCATCACCGGCCGCATTGCCGACGCCGCGCTCGCCATGATCGAGATCGATTCCCAGGGCCTCGATGAGATGGACAAGCGCCTGCTCGAAGTGCTCATCTACAAATTTGGCGGCGGGCCCGTGGGTCTCAACTCGCTCGCCGTCGCCGCCGGCGAGGACGCCGCCACCATCGAGGAAGTGCATGAACCTTTCCTCATCATGCAGGGCTACCTCACCCGCACCCCCCGCGGGCGGGGCGCCATGCCCGCCGCCTACCGGAAAATCGGTGCCCCGGAACCTCCACCCAGCGTCGCAGACAACCAGCCGAACCTGTTCTAGGCGGTCCGAGCTCATGCCAAGAGTTCTGTTGCTCAAAACTGGATGGGTGGGTGAAAGTGTGATCCGGCAATGGCTCGCCCGGCTTTCGTGCTGGCGGTTCTTTCGCGTGCCATTCGCGCGGGCGCTCTGAAGCAAGCGCCTGTGTCCGGGTGCTTGACGCTTTTCTTTGGCTTCGTCGCTCATCGAGCGCCGCAGCAGAACGGCGAAATTGCGGGTTTCCATTGTCTTCCAGCCCACCTAGGGTCGCTGCGGACTCCACGCCATGAATTCCGTCGTCAAGGACACCATCGATCGCTGCCGCAAGCTCGGCCTGCGCCGCACCAAGGCTCTTGAGGAGCTCATCGTCACGCTGCTTGAAGCCGACCGGCCGATGACGCTGGGAGAGTTGGCCGCGTCCGCCCGCCTGGCCGACCAGTGCGACAAGGCGACCGTTTTCCGCCTGCTCCAGCGGCTGGCGTCGCACGGGCTGGTGCGCCGGCTCGGCCTGCACGAGCGCGCCGCTTACTTCACCTTGCTCGTGCCGGGAAAACACAATGACTATCTGATCTGCACGAGCTGCGGCCGCATCGAGGCGATCCAGGCACCCTGCCCGGTGCACCAGCTCGAAGCGGAAATCCGCGAGAAGACCGGCTACCGCAATCTCTACCACGAACTCGAGTTCTTCGGCGTCTGCCCCGCTTGCGCCTGAGCCGTGTTTTTCACTGCTTGGTGACGGAGGAGAACCGCCGGTGTCACTGGAGTCATCGCAGGCCTTTTCCTGCCAAAGTCACAGGATTTCCCGGATGAACGCCTCGCGCTGGAACAAGGAGAAGGCATCGGCTTCCTCGCCGGTGCCGAGGAAGCGCGGCGGGATGCCGAGTTGATCGTGGATGGTCACGGCGATGCCACCCTTGCCGGAGCCGTCGAGCTTGGTGACGATGAGTCCGTCGAGCGGGCTGGCCTTGTGGAATTCCTTCGCTTGCTGGAGTGCGTTGGTGCCGGTGGTGGCATCGACGACGAGCAGCGTGAGGTGGGGTGCGGATTCGTCCTGCTTGGCGAGCGTGCGGCGGATTTTCCCGAGTTCCTCCATCAGGTTGTGGCGGGTGTGGATGCGCCCCGCGGTGTCGCAGAGAAGGAATTGCGCGCCTTCGGCGATGGCTTTCTGGTGCGCATGGAAGCAGACCGACGAGGGATCGGCGTTGGGATTTCCGGTGACCACGGGCAGCCCGAGGCGGTCCCCCCAGCGCTGGAGTTGCTCGACGGCGGCGGCGCGGAAGGTGTCGGCGGCGGCCATGACCACGGAAAACCCGCGTTTTTTGAGCCAGTGGCCGAGCTTGGCGGTGGAGGTGGTTTTTCCCGTGCCGTTCACGCCCACCACGAGGATGACGAACGGCTTGCCGCCGGGGCGGGGGAGTGGCGGCGGGCAATCGACCGGCAGTTTGCCGGCGAGGTGGCGGCGGGTGGTTTCCACCACGTCATCGGCGGATACTTTCCGGCCGAGGTCGCGCAATTCATCGATGATGGCGGTGGTGAGGCGGATGCCGAGGTCCGCGGCGATAAGGTCGGCCTCGAGTTCGTCCCAATCGATCTCGGCGCGGTTGGCGATCTTGTTGAACAGCGATTTGAAGAGTCCGGCCATGGGTGCGCGTGCAGGGTAGTGGCGGCGGCCGGGGGGGAAAGCCCAAAGAGGCGGAACGCGCGTCAGGGCTGGCAGCGCTTGCGGACTTTTTCGAGCAGCGAGGGATCGGCCTCGAGCGCGTCGGCGACGGCGCGGATCACTTCGAGCGTGGGGCGCGAGACGTGGTGTTCCATGCCTTCGACGTCGTGATAGATGGTGTCCTCATCGAGTCCGAAGAGGCGCAGGAAACGGGTCAGCGTTTCGTGGCGCTCGATGATGGCGCCGGCGATGCGGTGGCCTTCCTCGGTGAGGATGGTGCCGCGGTATTTCTCGTGTTTGACCAGTCCCTCGGCGTCGAGGCGGCGCAGCATGTTGGTGACGCTGGCCTGGGAGATGCCGAGGTTGCGCGAGATGTCGATGGCGCGGGCGTAGCCCTTGGCCTCGATCAGGTGGAGGATCTGTTCGAGGTAGTCGTCCATCGCGGTCGAGCCGCTGGTGCGTCTGGAGGCCGCAGGCATGGGACGGGCAGGCTAGGGGGATTCGGCGGGGTGGGGAAGCGCGCTTTTTCGATAGAGGTCGGCATTGGATGCCTGGAACTCGGCTTTCAGGCGCACTTTGAGCTTCGAGAGGTCCACCAGCCGCCATCCGCCGAAGGTCCAAGCGCCATCCTTGCCGTCGTGCTCGATGCCGATGAGCAGGTGCACCGCGTCGTCGGTGATCTTGAGGGTCTCCTCCTTGGGTTCGAAATAGAAGGTGCGCAGCGTGCTGTTGAGGGAGTTTTGTTCGACGAGTTTCGGGTCGAGGTAAAACACCGCGCCGGTTTCACGGTCGGTGAGGCGCAGGTCCGGATAACCGCTGAGCTGGCGTCCGCCCGCACGGGTGGGCGGGGTTACACAATCGAGCCCCGGGATGGCATCGAGCCGGGCCCGGAGGCCTTGTTCGAAGAACCGTGATGCTTCATTGATGCGGCGGAGTTTTTTCACGGGGGACTCTGGCAAGTTGAGCTCGCGGATGGTTTCCGCGAGTGCGTTTTCTATGGCCGCCAGGATGCGGCGGTGGGTGGGAGTGTCATCCAGCGGCAGCACGCGCTTGCCCGAGCAGGCCTCCGCGACGGTGGCGAAGTCGAAGCTGCGGGTATTGAGGTTTTCGCGCAGCAGGGATTTGACGAGTGCCGCATCCGGGTCGTGTTGGGCCGATTCGGGGTGCTGCAGGGGCTGCGTGGCTGGGCGCTCTGCGGCCGCGGCTGTTTGAAGCCCGAGCAGTGTTCCGGCCAGCGCCGCAGCAAGCCGGGTGGAGACATTGCGACGCGCCGAAGGCAACCGGGATTTGAATGTTCCGGAAATGTTCATGGTGCCCGCATTGTCAAAGGCAGGAGGGATGCCGCAACGCGAAACGGCCTGCCGGTGGATGCCGGCGGGCATTTGCCCGACCCCTCCGCAGCCGCCGCGCTGCAAGCATGCGATCCGCTGGAGCACCGGCGGATGCGCAATCGGATCGAGAAAATCCGCCGCTTCAAGCAGCGCTGTGGCGACCGCTGTATCTGCAAAATCACGCCTGGCACCGGCGCGTCGCGGATGCAAGGCTGTCGCAGCTTGTGCGAGAGACTCGCTCCCGGCGATTGTAGCAGCGGCAGCACGCGGTTTTCAAAACACGGAAAGGCGACGGCTCGCACCCGTTCAGCCATTTCTAACCCGATGCCATGCCGAGGTGTCAGGCCGGGCCAGCGATTCGGCGGGTTGTCCCGCAAGATCGAAGTCGCTTATCAGATGCTCCAGCAAAACGAGCGAGGCGACGGCATCGAACAAGGCGTCGTGCCAGGATTTTCCCGGCACCAATTCATGGATTGTCGAAACCAGCCCCCAATGCCCGCACAATGCTCCGAGCGAGTGATCGGGCAAGCTCGGCCATGCCGCGCGAGCCAGCAGAAGGGTATCAATCCACGGACCGAATCCATGACCGGGAAACGAACCCAGAAAACGTTTTTCCGTGCCTTTGCCGTGCGCCACCACCACTGCGCCGGCAAGCCGCGATTTCAGTTCCGGCCAGAGCGACAGCAGGGCGGGGGCGTCGGCGAGCTGAGGGGGACCAATGCCATGCACCTTGCGGGCTGACCAGCGAACCGCTTGTCCGGTCCGAAGATAGGAAACGAAAGCATTGCCATGGCCGCCATCCATCGACCAACTGGCCAGCCCCACCTGCACCGGGGCATCGGTCGATCCGGGTGACGCACCCGCGCTTTCAAAGTCGATCGCGGTGAACCGGCAGTGGCGGACGAGCGGCATCTCGCCGCCGATGCTGGCAGCATGCCTGTTCCGGGATCAACGTGAAACCGAGGGAAACGCCTCCCAGCCCAAAAAAAAACCCGCACCTTGGCGGGTGCGGGTTTCGCGAAATCCAACGGCTGGAAATTTTCATTCCTGAGCCGAGGCTTCCTGGGCGGCCGCATAAGCGCTGGAGGCCTCATGCACCCGGGAGGTGCCCTTGTATTCCTTGCCCAGCTTTTCAACCAGACCGCGGGTCACGAGGTTCTGAAGTTTCTCGTAGGCGCGTAGCCGGAGCATTTCCTCGCCGCCGCTTACCGCGTTGCGCAGCTTCAGGTTGGCGAAAACCCTCTCGAAAAGATCGTTGAATCCGAAGATTTTCTTTTCCGAGAGAACATTCACGAGCTCGTCAGTCACATGGTCGGGTAGGCGGCGTGAAAACCGCGTGCGTTTCGTGGTGATTGCCATAACGCAGCAACCCTACCCCACATGGTGACAAATGCGACTCAAAAAAACAGGGAAACTGCAAAACCTTTGAAATATCACGCAATTTTTGAATTTGAAATTCTTTGAAACAATTGTGAGGGGTGATGGATGGCGACTTGACAGGCGGGTGGAATGCTGCAGTCTCCGGGGCCCGCCGCGTTTGAACCGCGGTGGTCCGTGAAATCATGAAAAAGGAAATTCATCCGAAATACAATCCGGTGGTGTTTGTGGACATGACCACCGGCACCCGCTTCGTCACCCGTTCGACAGTGAGTTCCGACAAGAAGGAAGTGATCGACGGCGTTGAGCACAGTGTGATCTCGATGGGCATCACCTCGGATTCGCATCCGTTCTTCACCGGCCAGAAGCAGTTCGTGGACACCGAGGGCCGGATCGACAAGTTCCAGAAGCGCTTCGGAGCCGTGCGTCGCGCGGCGAAGCCGAAGCTTGGCTGAACCGGCGGCAGATCCGCCCGGACATGATTTTTGGCGGGACTTCCAATCGGGTCGCTCCGACTGTTGCGCAGCATGGCGGAATCTGCGAGATTCCGGCCATGCTCCACAATGGTTTGATTCGATCGGCCTTGATTCTTGCCTCCTTTGTCGGCTTTGTCGGCTGTGCGGGGCCTGCCGGGGTGGTCATGAACCCGGGGTCTGCTCCAGGCAAAGGCGAGAGTTTCGGCTTCCGGAAATGGGTTTCGGCAGAATCCGAGCCTGATGTGGTCGTCATCGGCCTCCACGGATTTTGCGGGGCCTCGGCGGATTACACGAATCTGGGCAACCATCTGCTGCGGCGCCAGCCGCGAACCGCTTTGTATGCCTATGAATTGCGCGGGCAAGGCAGCGACCCGATTGTCGAACGTCGCGGTGACATCGGGCACCCGGCCGATTGGTATGCGGATTTGCTGACGTTCACCCAGCTGGTGCGCGAGCGCCATCCGCGGGCCAAGGTGGTCTGGTTCGGGGAAAGCATGGGGGCCTTGATCGCGGCCCACGCCTGGCGTGCCGCTCCGGCCGGTGTTCCGCCATGCGACGCGCTGGTGTTTTCCTCGCCCATCGTGAGGTTCCGCGACGACATTCCGGCATGGACTCCTGCGTTGGTCCAGGTGGCTGCCACCGCATTGCCTCTGGCGAGGGTCTCGCTCGACAGCTTGTCCGGTGGCCAGGATATCCAAATGACCCAGAGCACGGTGCATGGCGAGCAGGCGAAAAAAAACCCATACCACATCGAGCAATACACACTCCGCCTCATCGGCGCACTCACCCGTCTGATCGTCGGCATGAACGACTGTGCCGCCAGCATCGATGTGCCCGTCCTGGTCTTGCATGGCGGGCGCGATTTCTTCAACGCGGATTCCGATGTGCGCGGATTTGTGGCGCGCGTTCCGAACCAGACGCCGGTGGTTTATCGCGACTATCCCGATGCCTACCATCTGCTCATGTATGATGAAAAACGCGATCGCATCTTTCGCGACATCGAACGCTGGTTGAACCGCCTCAGGTGGAATCGTCTGAAAAATTAATCCGTTTCCTGTTGGGTTTCGCCTTGACGGCTTGGCATCGGAGGACATCCTTCGCGCCCCGCAACACCCACCGTTTCACACCATGGCCCGTATTTGTATCATCAGAGGAACCCGCGTCCGCGTAGGCGGCAGAATTCACCGCTCCGGTCTGGCCAAGAAAAAGGGCGGAATCGGCCGTCACGTCACCAAGGTCGTCAAGCGCACGGTCTCGCCGAACCTCCAGACCAAGCGCATCTGGGTCCCGGAACTCGGCACCCACGTCCGCATGAAACTCAGCTGCCGGGCACTCAAGACCATCACCAAGAACGGTGCTTACGCCACCCTGAAAAAGGCGGGCTTGCTCTGAGATGCCCGCCTGATCGATCCGATTTCACAGACCCGGTGCCCTTACACCGGGTCTTTTTTTGCATCCGGCACGAGGCGAACGGCCTGTGCATCCCGGTGCCGCTTGCCAGCGCCCGGAATGTGCGCTAACGCAACCGCCGTGCATTGGAACGACATCTTTCTGCAATTGTTCGATCGCTGTGTGGCCGAATACCGCGGTGGCAATCGGCATTTCGCCAGCTACTATGGGGACAACGACCTTTCGTTTCTCGCTTCCATCGGCTGTCGGCAGCGTGAGTTTTTCGATTTTGTGGAAGACTATTGCGATGACGGCACTCCTTCTCCCGGCACGGCCCTGCTGGTGACTGCCGTGCGGCGTGATTATTTCCTCATCGAACAAGCTGCTGCGCCGTGGAATGGCCCTCTGCTCACCCGGGATGAAGTCCCTTCATTCGGCGACGCGCTCGATGGCATCGCTTACCTCCCGCGGATCATCGCCAAGGCCCGCGCCAAACTCCGTGGCGCGCTCGATCCGGACCTGATGTTCTGCTGCGGCGGCGACCGCAATTTTTTTCGCAAACACGGCCACCTGCATCCCGCCGACTTCCTCCGCATCGTCTGGGCCGCCGGCGATGACGACGGCCGCATCGTCCAGTGGGTGCGCGGGCAAATGAACTGAGTGCGCCGCATTTCCTGAAAAGATCGGAACCGCCCGAAAATCATGCCACTTTTGTCTTGCCATGGGTGGGTCCGTCACTAGCCTGCGCGCCCCATGCCAAGAGTCTCCGGAAAAGCAAAGACACGGAAAGCCGTAGCCAAGCGCTTCAAAGTCACCGGAACGGGCAAGGTCCTCCGTCGTAGCCAAGGGGCACGCCACTTGCTTCAATGCAAGAACAGCAAGCGCAAGCGCAGGCTGGGCCAGGCCACCCTCGTCTCCGACGCCGACATCAAAAACGTCAAGGAGAACCTGCCCTTCCATTGATCCCGCGCCGGCCACGCCGCAACGCCCCCGTCCGCGAATCGGACGGCCTCCACACAGCCTGATCCCGCGAGGGAGACACAAACAGGTGAGACTGTGGGAGGTATGAAATCAACGACCTGTTTCAACACACAATAGAACATGCCAAGAGCAACCAACTCACCGGCCAGCCGCAAGCGTCGCAAGCGCGTGTTGCTGCGTGCCAAGGGTTTCCGCGGATTCCGCTCGAAACTCTTCCGTTACGCCAAGGACGCCGTCCGCAAGGCGCTGACCTATGAATACCGCGACCGCAAGCGCCGCAAAGGCCAATTCCGCCGTCTGTGGACCCAGCGGATCAATGCCGCCACCCGCGCCGAAGGAATGACCTATTCGCGCTTCATCGAAGGCCTCAAGGCCGCCGGGATCGAAACCGACCGCAAGATCCTCGCCGATCTCGCCGTCCACGATGCCGCCGCGTTCTCCGCCATCGTCGCGCAAGCGAAGCAGGCGCTCGAAGCCAAGGCCGCCAAGGCCAGCGCCTGATCGACCGTCGGAAACCACCACTCAACACCGCCGTCCGGTCTTCCGGGCGGCGGTTTTTTTATCGCGAGAACTCGTAGCGCAGCGCGCTGAGGCAGAACAACGCCGCGGTTTCCACGCGCAGGACGATCTCGCCGAGCGTGATGGGGAGGAAACCGGCCTCCAGCGCGGCGGCGGTTTCCTCCGCGGTGAAATCTCCTTCCGGGCCGATCAGCAGCGTGGCGGTTGCAGTCTCAGGGTGCGCACGCAGGACTTCGCGCAGCGGTTTGGCGCCGGGCGCGAGCGAGGCGATGAGTTGCAGGCCGGGAACCTTTGATACACTGGATATCCAGCGATCGAAGGGCAGGGGATCGGCGATGTGTGGCAGCGTGTCCTGACCGCATTGCTTGCAGGCTTCGAGCGCGGTGCGCCGCCACTTGTCCGACTTGCCCTCGCCGGGCTGGACGACGGTGTTCTTCGTCACCAGCGGCTGGATCGCCGCCACGCCGAGTTCGACGGCCTTCTGGACGATCAGGTCCATGTTTTTGCCCTTGGGAATCGCCTGGGCGAGCGTGATGGCCGGACGCGCTGCGGGTGGCGTGGTGGTTTCACCGATCCGCAACGCCACCTCATCGCGCGAGACTGTTAGAACCTCGGCCGCGGCCCGTTTTCCGTGGCCGTCGAAAACCGTGACTGTTGCGCCCGGCTTGATGCGCAATACCTGAACGAGATGGCGGGCCTCGTAGCCGGTGAGGGTGGCGGATGGCCAGGACGCGGGCGGCAGGTGGAAGCGGGGCATGGCTGGGGTGGGTTTTTAAGACATTAATCCATCGGAAAATGATCAACGAAGTCTCCTGCGCGTGACCCGCTGTTTCATGTGGACGATGGTAACCACCTGCATCGTCTCGTTTTCCATGCGGTAGATGATTCGATAGGAGCCTTCGTGAACTTCGCGCAATCCGGATTCCATGAATTCGTGGACCGCGTGCCCTTTCGTGGGCATTGCGGAAGTGCGTTCGACCCGGGAAATCAGTCGCTCGATCTGTAGATTCGCATAGTGCACCGAGTCGCGGGCGATGAAATCCCGGATGGCACACAAGTCGCGCCGAGCTTGTTCTGACCAGGCAAGAGTCATGCCATTCCGAATTCCCGGCGGATCGACGCATGGTCATGGGTGCGTCCTTCCTTCAAGTCCTTCAGGCCGGTTTCGATTTTCTGGCGAACGAGTATTGCGTACATCAGATCGTCCCAACTGGCGGTTTCCGGCAATTCGCGGACCAACTTGGCGGCAGCCTTTTTGATGGATTTGCTTTGGTTGGCTGAGGGCATGACAGGAATCAGCCCCAAACCATGGCACAATGCAAGCCGCCCCGGATCAAAGATCGAAAAACCGCTTGGCCTTTTCCAGGAATCCCTCGTGCATCGGCGAGTTGTGCTGGCCGATGGATTCGGCGAATTCGCGGAGTTTTTCCTGCTGGCTGTGGTTGAGCTTGGTGGGCACCTCGACCTGTACGCGCACGTTGAGATCGCCGCGGCGGCCGCCGGAGAGCGCGGGCATGCCTTTTTCGCGAACCCGGAACACCGTGCCGCCCTGGGTGCCGGCGGGGATCTTGATTGATGACTGCCCGTCGAGCGTGGGCACCTTCAGCTCACCGCCGAGCGCGGCGGTGGCGAAGGGCAGGGGAACCTCGCAGAACAGATCCGAGTCGTCGCGGGTGAAGACGTCGTGATCGCGGACGTGGAGGAAGACATAGAGATCGCCAGCCGATCCGCCGCGCACGCCGGCATCGCCGTTGCCGGTGGAGCGCAGGCGGGTGCCGGTGTCCACCCCGGCGGGGATGCGCAGCTTGATGCGGCTGTCGCGCTGCACGCGGCCTTCGCCGCGGCAGGTGTTGCAGGGATCGGAGATGGTTTCGCCCGCGCCGCGGCATTCCGGGCAGGTCGTTTGCTGGATGAAAATGCCGGCCTGGCGCGCGACCACGCCGCGTCCGCCACAGGTCGTGCAGGCTTTCACGCCACCCGAGCCCTTGGTGCCGCGGGCATTGCAGGTCTCGCAGGGAACGTAGCGCTCGATTTCCAGTTCCTTCTCCACCCCGCGGGCGGCTTCCTCGAGGGTGATCTCCAGGTCATAGCGGAGGTCTGAGCCACGTTGCTGGCCGGAGCCACGGCGGCGCGACCCGCCGCCACCGCCGAAGAATTCCTCGAAGCCACCGCCGAAGATCTGCGAGAAAATGTCCATCGGGTCGTGGAAACCACCGCGCGCTCCACCGCCTGGTCCACTGAATGCGGCGTGGCCGTAGCGATCGTAGGCGGCCCGCTTGTCGGCATCGCTCAGCGCCTCATAGGCCTCGCCGAGTTCCTTGAATTTCTCCTCGGCGGTGTGGTCGCCCGGGTTCTTGTCCGGGTGGTATTTCACCGCAAGCTTGCGGTAAGCCTTCTTGATTTCATCGGCGCTCGCATCGCGCGCAACGCCGAGCACTTCGTAATAGTCGCGTTTGGCGGACATGGAACTTACGCGTCGCCTCCTTCCGCGGGGGCTTCGGTTGGCAGTTTGGAAACGACCACGCTGGCCGGGCGCAGCAGGCGGTCGCGGAGTTTGTAGCCCTTGCGGGTGACGCGCAGGATGCGGCCCTCATTGCCTTTGGCACAGTTTTCCTGCGCCACGGCTTCATGCAGGTTGGGGTCGAACGATCCGCCGGTCTCGATTTCCTGCACGCCTTGCGCGCTGAGGAACTCGTTGAGCTGGCGGCGCACCATGTCCATGCCGATGTAGATCATCGACGAGGTGTCCTGCGAGGCGGCCTGCATGCCCATCTCGAAGTTGTCAATCACCGGCAGCAGTTCCTCCAGCAAGCGCTGGTTGGCGTAGCGGATGGCCTCCTCGCGCTCGCGGGCTGTGCGCTTGCGCAGGTTGTCCATTTCCGCGGCGGTGCGGAGCGAGAGTTCCCTCCACTTCACCACATCGGCCTCAAGCTCCTCCCATGGATCGAGCTCCGGCTTTCCTGCGGCTGCGGTCTGCGGGTCTGCGGGCGGATGATCCATGTTTCCCGGCGCTTCCGCGGGGTCTTGAGGGGCGTTGTCGGCTTGCATGGCGGATAGCTGTAGCCAGCCAGACCGCCGCGTCAACCCTTGGGGCGGCTCAGCCGGTCCACCGCCAATTCATCGCCACCTCGATGTCCGGATGAATGGAGCTCTCCTTCGTATTCGATATCGATGTGGATCATGTTGGCGATCGGTTGGACGTCTTCGATGGTCCGCCGCCTGCGAGACTCAGCCAGAGAGTCAGAGCAGCTTTTTTCGCAGCAGTTCGGTCACCTGTTTCGGATTCGGCTTGGTGGCGGCGGATTTCATCACCTGGCCGGTGAGGAAGTTGAGCAGCTTGTCGTTGCCGGCCCTCACCGCGGCGACCTCGTCCGGGTTGTTGGCGATGGCCTGGTCCACCAGCGCCTCCAGCTCGCCGGCGTCGGCTTTCCTGAATCCGAGGCTGTCGGCGATGGCGGCGGGTGCCTGGTGCGGATTCTGATAGAGGACGGCGAAGACCTCGTTGGCCTGGTTCGAGGCCAGCGTGCCGTCCTCGACGAGCAAGAGCAGCGCGCGGAGGTTCTCCGGTGGCACCGGACAGTCGCCGATGGGCATGTGCTCTTCGTTCAGTTTGCCCAACAGGTTGTTGATGATGAAATTCGCGGTCTTTTTCGCCGGCACGGCGGGATCGAGCGTGGCTTCGAAGTAGGCGGCGAGATGGCGGTCTGACGAGAGCACGGAGGCGTCGTAGCTGGTGACGCCGTGCTTTTTCTCGAAGCGTTCCGCGAGTTCGTGCGGCAGCTCGGGCACCAGCGGGCGGACTTTATCCAGCAGCGGCGCGGTCCGGATCGGCAGCAGGTCGGGGCAGGAGAAATAGCGGTAGTCGTGCGCGTCCTCCTTGGTCCGCATGAGTTGGGTCTCGCCGCGGTCGTCGTCCCAGCGGCGGGTCGATTGGATCTGGTGGATGCCGCGGTCGAGGTCCCCGGACTGCCGGGCGATCTCGAAGTGGATTGCCCGGCGCACCGCGGAGATCGAGTTGAGGTTTTTCAGTTCCACTTTCGGACCCAACGGATCTTCGGGCCGCTTGCGCAGCGAGATGTTCACGTCGCAGCGGAGTTGGCCTTTTTCCATGTCGGCGTCGGAAACGTCGCCTTGCTGCAGGATCATCTGCAAGGAGCGGAGATACGCGAAGGCCTCCTCGGCGGACTCGATGTCCGGCTCGGAGACAATCTCCATCAGCGGCGTGCCGGCGCGGTTGAAATCGATCAGCGAGGAATTGCCGAGGTGGGTGGACTTGGCGACGTCCTCCTCGAGGTGGATGCGGTTGAGACGGACCTTTTTTCCGGGATTGGCGATCTGTTTCCGGTGGTCGGTGGGGTAGCAGTGCTCGTAAAGCGGGACCTCGCCGCCGAGGCAGAGCGGCAGTTCCATCTGCGTGGTCTGGTAATTCTTGGGCATGTCCGGATAAAAGTAGTTCTTGCGGTCCCACTTCGAGATTTCCGGGGTCGTGCAATGGATCATCAGTCCGGCGACGAGCGTCTTCTCGATCGCCGCGCGGTTGAGCACCGGCAGCGCGCCGGGCAGGCCGAGGCAGACCGGGCAGGTATGGGTGTTCGGCTCGTCGCCGAACGAGGTGCGGCAGGCGCAGAACATCTTGGTGGCCGTTTTGACCTGGCAGTGGACTTCGAGACCGATGGTGACCAGATAAGACATTGGAGATTGGATATGGATTATGGAGTGTTCGCCGCGGCCTTTTCGAGCCACTGGCCGAGCAGCGGGTGCCGGAGGAGCGTGCCGAATTTTCCCTTGCGGGCAAGGTTTTGAAGTTCGGGGTCCTCCACGATGATGGCGCGCGGGATTGGCTTGCCGGTGGCGGGATCGATCGCGGCCGCGCGCGGTTCGCTGGCGCGGGTGGTGATCTGCTTGGCCAGTTCCAACCGTGCCGGCTCGGCCAGCGGATCGAGTAGCCTGAGCCATGATTCCGGCAGCGCCTTGTCGATCGACTGCTTGAGGCGCTGGCTGAATTTGGCGGGCGTGGGTCCGTCGATGCCGAGCTTTTCCTCGGCGTGGGCCGCCAGCTCGGCGATGCTGCCGGTGTGGTGAATCAGCACGGCACCGATGGTCCATATGACCGCCGTGGGAATGAGTGCCAGCAACAAGCGGACGGCCAGGCTGCCGGATGACTTCGTTTGTTCTTCTTTTCTGCCGAACGGGCGGGCGACCGTTTTGGCGATCCAGCGGAGAAGGGCGAACGAGACGAGAGTGGCGGCGAGCGCCAAGCCGTTGGTCAGCCAGGCATCGGCCTTGCCGAGGTATTTCAATGACACGGCGGGTGCCTCGCTCCAGACGAAAAAACCGATCCAAGCGCTGAGCGCAAGCACCACGGTGCCCGCCAGCATCCTTGCCATGCCCCGCAGCATCACGAAACCCGCGCATGCCACGAAGATGACGAGTGCCGCCGTGCCCAGGCTGATCTGCGGGATGGAGTCGGGGGACATGATCTCAATCGCCGTAACGGGTCCACATCCGCAGGATCAGCACTTTCTTTTCCTCCATGAGCACCCTCCCTTACTCCCACTCGATGCTCGCCGGCGGCTTGGTCGACACGTCGTAGAGCACGCGGTTGATGCCTTTCACCTCGTTGAGGATGCGGTGGCTGGTCTCGCGCAGGAGCTGATGGGGGAGATCCACCCAGTCGGCGGTCATGGCGTCCTCGGAAACCACGGCGCGCAGCGAGATGGCCCATTCATAGGAGCGTTCGTCGCCCTTCACGCCTACGGTCTTCACCGGCACGAGCCCGGCGTAGGCCTGCCAGACGCGGTCGTACCAGCCGTGCTCCTTGAGTTTGCCGATGAAAATGGCGTCGCACTCGCGGATGATGTCGAGCCGGTCCTGGGTGACCACGCCGGGGCAGCGCACGGCAAGGCCGGGGCCGGGGAAGGGGTGGCGGTGCAGGATGTCGTGCGGGATGCCCAGCGAGGCACCGAGTGCGCGCACCTCGTCCTTGAACAGTTCGGCCAGCGGCTCGAGCACCTTGCCTTCCGCCTGCAGCTCCAGGATGCGGTCCACCCGGTTGTGGTGCGTTTTGATTTTCGACGCCTTCGATTTCGCGTTCGATGCGCTCTCGATCACGTCCGGGTAGAGCGTGCCCTGCGCCAGCAGCTCCGCGTCGCCCACCGAGTCCCAGAAGACGTCGATGAACAGGTTGCCGATGATCACGCGCTTCTTCTCCGGGTCGTCCACCCCGTCGAGGGCTGTTAGAAAACGCTCGCCGCAATCGACCGTCTCTATCGGCACGCCCATGCGGTGGAAATTGTTGCGCACCTCCTCGCCCTCGTCCTTCCGCATCAGGCCGTGATCGACGAAGATCGCGCGCACGTTGGCACCCGCCTCGTGCAGCAGCACGGCGAGCACGGTGCTGTCCACGCCGCCCGAGACGCCGCAGACGACCTGTTTGTTGCCGATCTTTTCGCGGATGCCGTCGATGATCTCGCGTTTCAGGTCGTCGATGCGGAACGGCAGCAGGTTTTCCGCCTGGAGCAGGAAATTGTGCAGGATCCGCAGTCCTTCGTGGCTGTGGGTGACTTCCGGGTGGAACTGGATGCCGAAGAAGCGGTCGTTCCACTTGAGGGAGACCGGCGTGCCGTGTTGGTTGGTGGCGATCACCCGGGCGCCCTCGGGCAGGATTTTCACCGTGTCCGAGTGGCTCATCCACACCTGCGACTTCGGCGAGACGCCTTCGTAGAGCCCCTTGCACTCGGCGGGGAAAAGATTCGCCGGGCCGTATTCGCGGCGCGCGCTGGCCTCCACGGTGCCGCCGAACTTGATGTTGAGCAGCTGCATGCCGTAGCACACGCCCAGCACCGGCACGTCGAATCTCTTCAGCGCCGTGAAATCCAGATCCGGCGCGTCCGCCTCGCTGGTGCTCTTCGGTCCGCCGGACAAGATGATCGCGCCGGGACGGCCGATGTCCGGGAAATCCTCGATTGCATATAACTTCGCGAAATATCCCAGTTCGCGCACACGGCGGACGATGAGCTGGGTGTATTGCGAGCCGAAATCGACGACGGCAACGTGGTGGGAGTCGTGCATGGGGTGAAAATGGAAATTGGTGATTCGATAATTGGATATTGGGAATTCGGAATGGGCATCTTCCCCAATTTCCAAATCCCGAATCTCAAATGTCCCATCAACCGAGCGGTTGATAATTCGTCGGTTCCTCGGTGATGACGATGTCGTGGGCGTGGCTTTCGCGCAGGCCGCCGGCGGTGATGCGGGTGAAGCGGGCGCGCTCGCGGAGTTCCTTGAGATTGGAAGCGCCGATGTATCCCATGCCGGATTTGAGGCCGCCCATGAGTTGGAAGATGACATCCGAGAGCGGGCCCTTGTATGGCACGCGGCCTTCCACGCCTTCGGCCACCAGCTTGCCCGAGCTGTTCTGTCCGTAGCGGTCGCCCGAGCCTTTTTTCATCGCGCCGATCGATCCCATGCCGCGGTAGGTTTTGAAACGGCGCCCTTGGAAATGCACCGTCTGCCCGGGGCTCTCGCGCGTGCCGGCGAGGAGCGAGCCGAGCATCACGAGATCGGCCCCGGCGGCCAGTGCCTTGACGATGTCGCCGGAGTAGCGGATGCCGCCATCGGCGATCACCTTCACGCCGTTCTCCCGGCAGAGATCGGCCACATTGAGAATGGCGGTGAACTGCGGCATGCCGACGCCGGAAATGACGCGCGTGGTGCAGATCGATCCCGGCCCCACGCCTACCTTGATCGCGCTGGCCCCGGCCCGGATGAGATCGCGAGCGCCTTCCTCGGTGACCACGTTGCCCGCGACCACCGGAAGGTCCGAGAGCGCCCGGAGCTTGCCGATTGTGTCCATCACGATGCGCGTGTGGCCGGTCGCGGCATCGATGAAAATCGCGTCGGCCCCGGCATCGATCAACGCCCGTCCGCGGTCCACGCAGTCCGGTCCCACGCCCACCGCCGCGCCGCAGCGCAGGCGTCCTTGTTCGTCCTTGGCGGCGTGGGTGAAAGTGATGCGTTTCTCGATGTCGGATCCGGTGATCAGGCCGGCCAGTTTGCCGTCGGGATAGACGAGTGGCAGTTTCTCGATGCGCGCCTTGTAGAGAATCCGCCGTGCCTCCTCCAGGCTGGTGTTCGGCGGTGCCGTCACGAGTTTTTCGCGCGGCGTCATCACATCGGCCACCTTCGCATCGCTGCGGTCGAGGTAGCGCACGTCGCGGCCGGTGACCATGCCTTCGAGCACGCCGTGGTCATCCACCACCGGGAATCCGGAAAATCCGTTCTGTGCCATGAGGCCGCGCACATGCTCGACGGTGTCGGACTTGCGCACCGTGAGCGGGTGCAGGATCACCGCGCTTTCCGAGCGCTTCACCCGCGAAACCATCGTCGCCTGCTCGTCGATCGGGCAGGCGCGGTGGATCACTCCCATGCCGCCCTCGCGCGCCAGCGCGATCGCCAGGTCGTGCTCGGAAACCGTGTCCATCGCCGCCGAAACCACCGGCAGGAACAACGGAATGCCGTTGGTGAGCTGAGTGGAAAGATCCGCCTGTCCTGGCAAAACCTCGCTCAGCGCGGGCTGCAAAAGAACGTCGTCAAATGACAATCCCAAGGAAATCTCCGCCATGGCGGAGTCAATAGACGGCCCCGCCCGCACGCAAGCCCGGATTCTGTAAAAGTTGAATGAGCAAGGTGTCCGGCCAATGAAATCTAGACGCCGTGCCGGATCGCGGTTTGGATGGGCGACACAACGCCCCATGAGTCCCCACGAATGCGCCAGCCGTCTTGAATCCGCCGTTTGTTCCGTCGTGCGCGGCCAGCGCGAGGTGGTCCGCCGGGTGCTGGCGTGCATGGTTTCCGGCGGGCACGTGCTGCTGGAGGATTTCCCGGGCACCGGGAAAACCACCTTGTCGAAGGCGATCGCGCGGTCGATCGAGGGCGCGGAGTTCAAGCGCGTGCAATTCACGCCCGATTTGCTGCCTTCGGATATTCTCGGCATTTCGGTGTTCGATCCGCGGACACTGGAATTCCAATTCCACCCGGGGCCGGTCTTCACCGACATCCTGCTGGCCGATGAAATCAACCGTGCCTCGCCGCGCACCCAAAGCGCGCTGCTCGAGGCGATGGGCGAGGGGCAGGCGACCATCGAGGGGAAACGCCATGAATTGAAGGGGCTCTTTTTTGTCATCGCGACGCAGAACCCGGTCGAGTTCCGCGGCACTTATCCGCTGCCGGAGGCACAGATGGACCGCTTCACGATGCAGTGTGCGCTCGGCTATGTGGATGCCGGGGAGGAGGTGGCGATCCTGGCGGACCAGGAGGAGAGCCACCCGGTGGAGCGGCTCGCGCCGGTGGTCACGCGCGACGAGATCCTGTCGTTGATGGCCGCGGCGCGGCGGGTGCGCTTCAGCGATGAACTGCGCCACTATGTGGTGCGCCTGGTGGGTGCCACGCGCGGGCATGCGAAAATCCAGCTTGCGGCAAGCCCGCGGGCCTCGTTGGCCTTGATGAAGGTGTCGCAGGCGCTGGCCTTGTTCGAGGGGCTCGATTATGTGCCGCCGGAGCTGATTCAAGCGGTGGCCACGAATGTGATCGCGCACCGATTGTTGCTTTCCCCCGAGGCGAAATATTCCGGTGCGACGCCGCGGCAGCTCGTGGCGGAGTTGATCGAAAACACGCCGGTTCCGGCCTGATGGAGCGATGAATACGGCGGGTGCAACGTTGATGGAACGTAGTGCCTCGGCAGGGCGATGGCCGCCGAGCTGGCTGCATCGGACCTATTTCCGTCTGGCGGGCATGCACCACTTCGTCCAGCGCCGCGTGCGGCCCGCGGGCGGCACGCTGGGCATCGTGCTCGTGTTGGCCACCTGCCTGGGCATCGGCCATGCGCGGAGTTCCATCTATCTGATGTTTTCGCTGTGCGTGGCGTTCGGCGGGATGGGTTTTATCTGGATGTTGTTCCGGCGTGCCCGGCTGGAGGCGGAGCGTGAGGTGCCGCGCCACGCCACCGCCGGAGTGCCGCTGCGCATTCCGGTCCGGGTGACAAACTGCGGCCGGCGAGGCTTGTCCCGCGCCTGGCTGGTGGAAACCCTGCCGGACCCGCGGCCTTCGTGGCCGGATTTTTCCACCCTGCGCGAACCGGGCGAGGAAGAACGCAATCCATTCGACCGCGCCTTCGCCTATTTCCGCTGGCAATGGCTCATGCGCCGCAACCGGCTGTTTTCCGGTGGTGCATCGCAGGAGGAAATCCGCCTCAAACCCGGCGAGCAGCGGCGCGTCTTCGTCAGCCTCACTCCACAGCGCCGCGGGGTGGTGCGGTTCAGCGATTTGCGCGTCCATTTGCCCGACCCGTTCGGGTTTTTCCAAAAATGCGTGAAGGTGCGCGCCGCGCCCGCCAGCATGCTCGTGCTGCCCGGACGTTATCCGCTGCCCACCGTCACCATGCCCGGCAGCGCCGCCTACAAAATCAGTGGCGAGGCCAATACCAACACCATCGGTGCCTCCGGCGAATTCGTCGGAATGCGCGATTACCGGCCGGGCGATCCGCTCCGACAGATCCACTGGAAAAGCTGGGCACGGGCCGGCCGCCCGATCGTCAAGGAACTCGAAGACACCCACTACCCGCACTACGGGCTGGCACTCGACACGCTCTCCGGCGACCGCGATGACACCAATTTCGAGGAGGCCGTTTCCGTGGCGGCTTCGTTCGCGGTGGGAATCGACACCAGCGATTCATTGCTCGACCTGATGTTCGTCAAGGACGAGGCGCATCTCGTCACCGCCGGGCGCGGCATCGAGCGCGCGGACAAGCTGCTGGAGGTGCTGGCCGGCGTGACGCCCTCGCGCGAGGGCGACCACCGGGCGCTGGCGGAGTTGATCCTGCGCCATGCCGGCGACCTGACCTCCTGCCTGATCGTTCTCAATGGCTGGGACGACTCCCGCGCCGATTTCTTGCGCCGGCTTGAGCAAGGGGGGGTGGTCTGCGTGCCGGTGATCATCGGCCGCGGCCCTCGTCCGGCCGATGTTCCCGGCCATTGGCTCGAATCCGGCGCCATCGCCCGCGATTTGATGCGCTTGCCCGATCCGCTCTGAAATTCCTGCCATGCCCCATCCACCGCCACGTCTGCTTCTCGGATGCACCCTTTTGTTCTGGGGCGCGATGACCGGCCGACCCATGCTCGCGTTGCTGATGGCGCTGGTCATCGAGGGCAGCCACTGGACGCGCGTGCGTTGGGATTTCAATGACACGGCGTGTGGCCGCGCCTGGCGGATTGCCGTGGCTGCCATCATGGTGGCCGCGGTGCTGATCTGGCTGGACGGCAACCGCTACAATGCGATGCCCGTGCTGCTTTCCTGGATGCCGTTGCTGCTGATGCCGATGCAGTTCGTCCAGTCCTACGGCATGCGCGCCGGTGTGCCGGTAAGCGAGTTATCGTTTTTGGCGAAACGAAGGCGCGAGCGCAACCAACGGCTGAGCCTCGAATTGGAAAGCGGGGAATTCAATTTCGGCAACGTCCTTTTCGCCACCTCGCTGGTGGCGGCGAGCGTCGGATCGCAAGCCTACTCGTGGTTGTTCCTGCCCGGAATCGTGATTCTGAGCGGCTGGATGCTCATGTCGGCGGGACGCGCCCGCCCCTGGCTGCTCGTGCCTGTCTTGGCCGTGGCCGGCTTGCTCGCCTTCGGCGGGCGCATCGCGCTCGAGCGTGCCGAGGAATGGCTCGGCCGCGCCACCGGGGAAAGGGGCACCCGCGGCTTCGACCCGAACTTCGCATCCACCTTGATCGGCCGTCCCGGTGCCGTGCGCCAATCTCCCGAAATCATCTGGCGCTTGTGGCCCGACCAACCGGGCGTGCATCCACCGCGTCTGTTGCGCACCGCTTCGTTCAATACCTTCCTTGGCACCAACTGGCAGAACCAGCGTGTCTCCGCCGTCGATTTCCGCCCTCTGGACTCCCGGCTCATTGATGAGGTGGCCTACTACACACTGGGTGAAAACGCCTACGACGGCTCGGGACCGCCGCTTCCGAGCTACCGGCTGCGCGGCTCGGCCGACGCCGAAACTCCGCTGCCCCTGCCCGGAGACGCGGCGGCCTTGCGCGACTTCGCGCTCGATGACGTGGAATGCAACACCTTCGGCACCGTGCGCGTCTATCCCACCCAACCTGTAATCGAAGGCACTGTCCTGTGGCGCGGCTCCGGCAATCCCGAAAGCCCGCCGATCCCCGAGGAAGATCTCCGCATTCCGCTTGCCGAGCGCGAGACCATCCATGCCATCCGCGAGAAGCTCGGCATCTCGCCGGACACCCCGCTCGCCGTGGCGCTCGATCGCCTCCGCGCCTTTTTCCGCAAAGATTTCCGCTACACCCGCAATCTCAATATCAACCATTCGCCCTACCGCGTCGCGGGTCCCACCGCGATCGCCATATTCCTCGAAAGCGAGCGCGCCGGGCATTGCGAATACTTCGCCACCTCCGCCGCGCTCATCCTCCGCGATGCCGGGGTGCCTGCGCGCTATGCCACCGGCTATGCCGTCATCGAGCGCGACTCCAAGCGTGGCAGCCACATCATCCGCGGCATCCACGGCCACGCCTGGTGCCGCGTCTGGGACCAACCCGCGCAGCGCTGGATCGACTTCGATCCCACGCCGCCCGATTGGTTCGGCCCGTTGTCCAGTCGGATCACCCGCAGCCAGCGCATCCAGGACGCGCTCCAACGGCTGCAAGAGGACTTTTTCCTCTGGCGGACCCGTCCCGAAAACCGGCTCGCCGTTTCACTGGCCATGACAGCCCTTGGTCTCGTGTTCGCCGCGTTTCTCGCCAGCAGGCTCTGGAAATCCCGCCGTCAGCTCGAACACCGGAGCAAGGCCACTGGCCAGCGTGCGATCCGCACGCCGCTCCACGAGTTGGAAAAACCCGCCAGCCGCCACCTCGGCACCCGCCCGCCGGGGCTGCCCTACGCCGTCTGGCTCGCCGGTCTGCGCCCCGCTTTGCCCGATGCCGCCATTCTCGAACGGGCCATCACCCTCCACCAGCGCTTGCGATTCGATCCCGCGCCGGGCGATTCCGACGCGGAAAACCAACTCGCCGACCTGGCCCGCCAGCTCATCCATGCGCTCCGTTCCGTTCCTCCGCGCAGCGCATGAGCGTCAAGCCGAGTGGGATTTGCCCGGCAGATCAGGCCCGACGCATTAACACATTGGATGCGCACTTGGCTGCCGCCGGCCTCACTGGGTGAAACCGACCGCTTTCATTTGTTTCTCCAATTCCGCCGCGAGCTGCCTGCCAAGAGGTCCGTCGGCGGGCAGGCGGTGGAGTTCATAAGGGTCGTTCTTGAGGTCGTAGACCTCGGTCCACTCGGGGCGGTTCGGATAAACAATCAGCTTGGCATCCCCGGTGCGGATGGCGCGGCAGGTGGGGGTGTCGCCGAGTTCCTTGCGGTAGTAGGACAGGAACGAGGTGCGCCAGCCGTCCGGTTTTTCGCCCATGGCCAGCGGTTTAAAACTGCGGCCATGCATGCCCGGGTGGGCCGGCAGTCCGGCGAGGTCGAGGTAGGTCGGAGCGAGATCCTGGTTGATGACCAGCGCATCAACGAGAACGCCTTGCGGGAACAGCCGCGGGTAACGGACAAGGAAGGGAATGCGCAGGCCTTCCTCGTAGAGCGCGCGTTTGTCGCCGAGGCCTCGCTCACCCAGATAATAGCCGTTGTCGCTGCTGTAGACGACCACGGTGTCGGCGGCGATCTTGAGCTCGTCGAGAACCTCGAGCAGGCGGCCGAGGTTTTCATCGATGCCCTTGATGTGGCGCAGGTAGTCGAGGTGGACGGAGTTGGCGGAGAGCCCGCGCTCGCTGCCCTTGTCGGCTTCCGTCAGGGGTTTGTGATAGACTGCGGCGATGTCGCAGTTGGGTGTTTTGCGGGTGGTTTTTCCTTCGTAGAGGTTGCGCAGGCGTTCCGGCAGGTTGGCTCCGCCGCGGCGGTTGTGCGGGCTTTTGAAACCGATGACCATGGAGAATGGATCCGCGCCGTGGTTCTTGAGCCAGTCGATGGCCATGTCGGTGGTGACATCATCGACCCAGCCCTTGGTGGGGGTCGTCACGCCGTTGATTTCGAACGGGCAATCCTGATAGATGCCCTGGTTGATGAAGCTGGCCGAGTGTTGAAAGCCCGGGCGCGGCCCCTGCTGGTCGTTCATGTGCCACTTGCCGAAGTAGGCGGTGCGGTAGCCCGCGTCGCGCAGCAGCGTCGCGTGGGTGACGGAATCGACGGGGAAGTGGGTGCCGTTGTCCATCACGCCGTTGACGTGGGTGTATTGGCCGGTAAGGAAGCCGGCGCGGCCGGGCGAACAGATCGAGTGGGTGATGAAGGCGTTGCGGAAACGCACGCCCCCGTTGGCGAGCCGGTCCATGTTCGGGGTCTCGAACCACGGGTAGCGGGCCTTGTCGCCGTGTTCTTTCTGGACCGCGCCCATCGCGTCCCAGCGGTGGTCGTCGGCGATCAGGAATATGAAGTTCGGTTTGCGGTCGGCGCCATGGACCGGGTAAAGCAGGAGGCCGGCGACAAGGGCGGTCAGTGTTTTTTTCATGGTTGGTTGGGGTGGTGAAAGGTGGTTTGAGGAGCAACGGGATCAGGCCAGTGTGGAGAGCGGGTCAGCTTGCGCCGGGTCTGATGCCCCGCCGACGTGAATCCTTCATGATGATTGCCCGCTGCATTGCAAGAACGGGCTATCTCTGCGGTGTGGCCGCTCCCGCTTTCATGGCGTCCTGGAAGCGGATCGTCTCCGTCGGCTCTGTCGCGTTTTCGATGGCCGCGATCATGTCCTGCCACCCTTTCTCGAAGCGCCCGTCGATATTCATTGCCTTGAGTTTCGGCAGCGCCGGCTTGGCTGCCGCGCCATATTTCGGGAGCACTTCCATGAGCATGCGCACTTTGAAGCCGAATTTTCCGAGATCTGATTCGAGGATGCCGAACGCAGCCTCCACGCCGCCCTCGACCTTGAGGTTGGCGAGAATGCCAAGCGCTCCGGTGTGCGGACCGAGGTTGTGATAACTGTGATACGTACGATCCCGGTCGGCGACGATGTGTTGGAGCAGATCACCGACGTGGTGGAAATCTTCCAACGGCATCTGCGCGAGCAGCCGGGTGCCTGAAGCGCGGCCATCGGCGCGGCGATGGGTGAGCAGCTTGCGCACGGCTTGGTGGAACAACGGCTTGTCGGTGATCAGGCCGGCACCGTGGGGGTCCGCACAAAGGATGTTGAGCGCTTGTCCGACCTGCTTGTCCACCAGCCCGCGCGGATCCGCGGGTTCGTCCGCAGCGACGAGACGCAGCATGTCGTTGAAGTATGGATATGCCTTCTCGCCGAGCGCCGCGAGTGTGCCGGCCGCGGCGGCCCGGAATTCCGGGTTTTCCTGTGGATCGCGCAAGACGGCCGCAAGAGGCTCGATGGCCGGCATGGCGCGCTCGGGCGGACATGGCTGTCCAAAGAAGGCGATGGCGCTGAGCCGTTGGTCGCGGCCGCCATTGCGGATCATGGCGATGATTTCGGCGTCGGGCCCGGACTCGCGCTGGCGAAGGATGCGGACGGCATCGTGGCGGGGCTTTGGAAGCGGATGCCCGAAACGCCGCAACAGCTCCGCATCGCTCAGGGTTTCCGGATCGAGGGTGGCGAGGCTTGCGAATTCGATGCTTTCCCGCGCGCCGAGATGCAGCGCGGGGTCGGCCTCGCGGCCGGTGATATACAGCGCGCGGCGGCCGATGCAGTGGTTGATGAGATGGGAACCGGTGTCGCTGAGGCCGCGATACGAGTAGATGGGTTCCTTGTATCCGGAGCAGTCATAGGTGAAGCTTCCGTCCCACTTGCGGTTGAGGATGTGCAACCAGCGGCTTTCCTTGAAAAAAGCCCGGGTGGCGGAGGGGCCCGCGACCGCGGTTCCAGGTCCGGACCAGAGTTGATTGAAAAAGTGGCCGGTGTGGCCGGTTTCGAGGCTGCCATGGGAGGCGAGTGACATGCGCGAGAAGAACGCGGCACCTTCCTTGTTGCCGTGTTGCGCGAAGGCGACCGCGGCAAGCCCGCTCATGCCGTTGTTGTTGTAGGACCCGGAATTCGGGTCATGGACGCCGTATGGCAATGTGCCCTTGCCGATGAAATCGCTGTAAAAGCCATGGGTTTGCGCGATGCACTCACGGATCTCGGGATGCCGGACGCCCGCCTTGTCGGCAAGCAGCAGCGACAGGAAACAAGGCAGGCTCGATTGGTTCATCACCGCATAGCCGGGCAGGCGGCCGTGGGATTTGCCCTCGTTGAGGTCGAGCGTGGCCATGCCATGGCCCCAGAGTCCGGCGGCGTCCCGCCCGCTAGCAATCGCCACCGAGTAAGCCTCCAGCGCGGGCAGGACGTATGCGTCCCTGGTCAATAGATAGTATTCCGCAAGCAGCAGGTTGGTATAGCCCCAGCTCCATGCCGTGCGGTTGTATTTTTCCAGCGAGAGCCGGATGTCCGGCCTTGCCCAGCCGGCGGCGTGGATTTCCCGGCGCACGACATCGATGTATTCCGCCTCGCCGGTCGCCAGCAGTCCCAGCAGGCCGATGTTCATGTCCTGGCGACCGAAGGCGCGGGTTTTCACCAGATGAGCCGCAGCGCGGCTGATGATGGCGTTGGTTTTCGCGCAGTCGTGTGGGGCGGTGTCACTGTAGGCACCGATGGCCGGAAGGGCCAAGTCCACTGCGCCGCCGTCCGCGAGCGTGAGCGAGAGGGTGCCGGTGGCTTCGGCCCGGTCGATGGCCGCAGCGAGCTGCTTGCGGGTGTCGTCCTTGAACGCGATGCCGCCCGCGCCGGTGATCGTGGCACCAACCGTGATTTTGCCATCGGCGGGTGATCCAGGCTCGATCTTGGTGATGCGGATGTCCTTGGGCGAGGTGATGCCATAAAGCCCGGTCGGGCCGAGGTGGCGCTCCTTGTGCTCGATGAATTGTGCGTGCAGCCGTTCGCCGGATGCAAGGGACAGCGCAAGCACCAGGACGATGTGGCGGGCTTTCGGGCGGCGAGATGTGGAAATCATGGGAGGTGAGCGGGTTTGCGTGGCGCGGCTGTGCGGTCATCAGCTGTGCCCGGTGGGAAATACCATGGGGCCGCCGGGGATATTTCAACCACCGTCGATGACCTGACAGGCATGCGCAACCAGCTCAATCAGACCCGCTTTTGATGGCGGGGAAATCAAGCGAGCCATGAAGCGCAAGGCAACCGACCTGTTGCTTCACCCGCCCTTTTAACTTGTGACAATGTATGTAATGCGGAATAAAAAAGCAGTAGCGCCCTGGCTGCGGTCTTCTCAAGCGCTGGAATCCCCGCAGTCGCTCTCCGGGATTCCGGCAGCTGGCGCTGATTGCCCTACCTCTGGCGCTTCTCGGATGAATCAGGCCAGATCGGTCACCAGCACCTTGCACCACCAATCCTTGTGGGCATTGATGAAGGCTTGGTGGTCCGGATGGTCCTGATAGGCGTTGTGCTCCTCGACGGATGCGAACTGCATGTCGAGCGCGTAGTCCCAGGACTGGTCGCAAACCGGCCTGGCCGGCACGGCAGCCGGAATGGCCCAGCGGCCGCCTTGCATCAGCGGAATCGCGCAAAGCGCGCCGAGCGCCTTCTCGAATATCTCCCGGTCGGCCGGGTTTTGCCTGTCCTCCTTGAGCCAGAAATACACGTGGTGGTCCATACCGTGAGAAAACAAGTGGCGGCCACCCGCGGCAAGTGTGGATTTGCGCGTCAATATTTCCGTTGCCGGGTGGCCGATGGGTTTTAGGATTGCGCCACATCCAAATGAAATTTCCCGCCATCGCCATTCCACTCATACTTGCAAGCTCCCTTGTGCCGGCCCAGGAAACGGTGCCATCGGAGGTTTACCGATCGGTGCTTCGGATCGAGGCGGCGACACAGATTCCAGATTATGAGACGCCATGGAACAGCGGCCGCTTCAGAGGCGGCATCGGCACCGGCTTCATCATTGGGGAAAACCGGATTCTCACCAACGCCCACGTCGTGTCCAACGCCCGGCGCCTGCTCGTCACCGTGCATGGAAACCCGGAAAAATACCCGGCGAAGGTGGAATACATCGCCCACGATTGCGACCTGGCGCTGCTCTCTGTCGAGGACTTCACCGATTTCCAGTCGTTCCCGCGCTTCGAGATCGGTGATGTGCCCAAGCTCGAATCGCAGGTGCGCGTGATCGGCTATCCAATCGGCGGCGAGCGGCTCTCGGTCACCCGCGGAGTGGTTTCACGCATCGATTTCCAACCCTACTCGCACACCCGTGCCGATTCGCATCTGGTGGTGCAGATCGATGCGGCGATCAACCCGGGCAACTCGGGAGGACCTGTTTTGCAGGGCGAGAAACTCGTGGGCGTCGCGTTCCAAGGGCTGCGCCAGGCGGACAATACCGGCTACATCATTCCCACCCCGGTGGTGAGGCGCTTTCTCAAGGATATCGAAGACGGCCGCTACGACCACTACGTGGACCTCGGCATCACCGAGTTCGCGCTTCACAATCCCGCGATGCGCCGCGCGCTGGAACTGCCGGACGATGGCATGGGCGTGCTGGTCACCAATGTCGTTCCCACCGGTTCGTGCGACGGCGTGCTGGCACCGGGCGATGTGCTGCTCGCCCTGAACGGCCATGAAGTGGACAGCGCGGGCATGGATGGCGAGAAGACCAACCTCAACGAGATCGTCGAACGCCGTTTTGCCGGCGACCGCATCACCGCCACCTTCATCCGCGACGGCGGAAAACAACAGGCGGAAATCGTGCTCAAGCCCCTGCCCCCATCGCGGATGTATGCCATCCAGTATGAGAAACAGCCGCGCTATGTGGTCTTCGCCGGGCTGGTCTTCCAGCCGCTGGACACCAACCTGTTCGCCACCGCGAAATTCGACGATGTCACCGTGCGCCGCCTTTACACCGACTATGTGCCCAAGGCCCTGTTCAAGGACCGCGGCGACATCGTGGTGCTCACGCGTGTGGAAAGCGATCCGGTCAACAGCCGTTTGGCTTCGTTCACCGGCTTCGCGGTGGACAAGATCAACGGCGTTGAAATCAACGGCCTGAAGCATGCCCACGACTTGTTGTATCCCGAAAACCCTCCGGAATATCATGTCATCGAGTTGTTCGGGGCCAGCCGTCCCTTGGTGATACCCGCCGCGGAGGTCGAAGCCGCGAACCGCCGGATTTCCGACAACTACGGCATCGCCGAACTCGTCAATCTGGAGGAATGATCCGCCGTTGTGGCATCGCGCTGGGATCGAATCTCGGCGACAGTCGGCAACTGTTGCGCGAGGCGATCGCCGCCTTGCGCGCCATCGCGGTTCCCGGCGGGAAATTCCTCGAGGCCCCGGTGTATCGCAGCGCTCCCCTTGCCTGCCCCGCCGGCTCGCCGGATTTCCTCAACACGGTGGTGGAACTTGCCTGGAATGACACGCCGCACGCACTGCTGGAAGAAACCCGCGGCATCGAGCAACAACTCGGCCGGATCCGCCGCGCGCAACGCAACGCCCCGCGCAGCATCGATCTCGACTTGTTGTATTGCGGCGAGCTGCAGATCGGCGACACCGATCTCACACTCCCCCACCCCCGCATCGCGGAAAGGCGCTTCGTGCTCCAGCCGCTCGCGGATATCCGGCCCGGGCTCGTCCTGCCCGGCATGGCCATTGCTGTCAACAATCTGTTAGGAAGACTGGCCGATGGAGGTCCTC
>JBMTCD010000016.1:0-30313 GCA_049430545.1 Luteolibacter sp. | reverse complement strand
CTTCTGCAGCGGCGGGCGCGGGGTGACATCGACATCGCCGGGGTAGGAGCCGTCGTGCTCGAAGACCGAGAAACCGGTGTGGCGGTGGAAACGATACAACTTCCGGAAATATTCCCGCCCCCATTCGCTGGTGAGCGCCGGGCAAGTCCCGTGGGTCGGCTTCTCGCCGGGCGGGCTGACCACGTCATTGCCGCCGCCGACGGGGCGCGAGGAAAGCAGCGAGTAGGATCCGAGATCGATGCCCTTTGAGCGGGCGTGATCGGCCACGCCCTTCCAGGTGCCGAGAAAGGCGGGGTCGTCATTCTCGATGTTGAAGCCGCTGCCGAAGGACAGGATGATCGTTTCAAAGCCGACCTCCGCGGCGTGGTCGATCGCCTGCCGCACCGCCTCGGGGCGCGAGTCGAGCAGGTGGTGCATCAGCGGGTTTTCGGTGGTCCATGGGGCGATGGTGCGATACATCCGTTTGAGAGCGAGCCCGCGGCGGGTGCGGCAGGTGCTGTCGTGGACCAGCTGGAACGTGCGATGGCTTTCGAAGGTGCCGCCGGGTGCGATGTCCTGTGCCGGCCCGCGGTCGGGTGAAACCACGAGCAGGGTCGGTTGGTCGCGGGTGTAGTTGACGATGCTGGTGTATTGCGGGTCCGGGCGCCAATGGACGACGTGGCGGTTGGCGTGTGCGTGGTTGAAGCCGCCGAAGGCGAAGTCGGTCTCGACGTGGAGGGCCTGGGGCAGCGGCCGGGCGACGCCGGCGCGGGTCTCGACCGGGCTGTCCTCCTCGGCCACGGCGAGGATCTCGCTGGAGAAACGATCCACGGTGATGGTGGTATCTCCGCCGTTGCGCAGCGTGAGCCATTTGCAGAAAACGGGAACGCCGTCGTAGAGCTCGTAGTGGACTGTTAGATGAACCGGCTGCGTGGCGGACTGGCGGTCCTGCCGGCCGGGCATGCGGTAGTGCATTTGCAGGTGCACTCCTTTCGGCGGCCAGGCGGCGTCCGGCGCATGGTGGCGCACGCGTTTCCAAGCGAAACGTTCGCGCGTTTCGCCGACTTCGAAGCCGGTGAATTGAAACGCGGCGGGGTCGGTCTGCATCGTCTCCAGCCATTCGGGCAGGAGAAACGCATGGTTTGGCTGGCCGACGAGTCCACCGACCGGATAAGTTGTGCCATCAAGGGTGACTTCCGCTTCCGGACGCACCGCGCGGATCACGGCATGGCCGGTGACCTGGTGGTCGAGCCCGACGGTGGCGGCATTGGGTGAGAGCCGGAAGGTGCGCCGGACCAATCCGTTTTCGAGCACCAACTCGTGCGGGTGATCGGTGCGGAACACGCCGGCCTTGAAGGCGGATGAATCAAGCAGCCAGTCGCTGGCGAGACCTCGCTGCGGGGCGGGCGGAAGGTCGCGCGGATCCGCGGCGTGGCTTTGCGCGATCACGCCGCAGGTCGCGATGGCCGCAGCGGTGGTCAATGAAAGGAAGCGATCTTTGCGCACGAACGGCGGCGTAGGGGTGGATTGTCGTGTCATTTTTGTCCCTTTCCGGCAGGGCTTCCCGAGGTGCCGGCCCCGGAAACCCGTTGATGAAACAGTCTTTTGCGGGGAGGCTGCGAAAGTGCGGCGTGCCGCTGGATTTCCTTTGTGTCTGTGCGATCCGAGGTCATTGGTGAAAGCTCATGCGGGGTTCATGAATTGGATCGGCAATCCGGTTTTCCCATCCGTGGCCAGATCGGCCAGCGCTTCGCCATAGGCGCTGGAAAACTTGAAGCCACCGCCGTTGCAGGCGGCGATGAAGCTCACGTGTTTCGCGCCAGGCAGCGGGCCGAGCCAGGAGCCGCCCCATGTGTACATGCAGACCTTGAATGTCAGCGTCGTTCCATTCGCCGATGGCAGGTGTCTGCCGAGGTAATCGCGGACAAGACTCTCGTCGCGGGCGTTCGGTGTCCGATCGATCCTGTCCGGCGTGGTCGGTTCGCCGCGCCAATGCTTCGCGACCTTGAATCCGGGAAAGTCCGGCAGTTCGGGAAAACCATAGTAAGCCCCATGGCCCCAGATTGGAAAGCTCTCCACGCCGAAGGCTGCCGGCTGCCGTAGCGCGAACCAACCAAGCGACAAGCGGGTCACTTGCAGGCGGTCGCGGAGTTGAGGGATGAGACTTGCATTCCAAGCCCCGGCGGCGATCACCAGGTGCCTGGCGCGATAGGTTCCCCGCGAGGTGGTGACGGTGACGCCCGCCTCGTCGCTGGTCCAATTTGTGACCGCCTCCCGGGCGCGGATGTGGGCACCGTGGCGGAGCGCCACATGGCAGTGGCCGGCAATGGCAAGCTCGCTGCGCAGGAGCCCGCCCTGGTGGTCGAGCAGGGCATTCGTGCCCGCGGGCAGATTGTGAAACTGCGGATAACGGTCCGCCACTGCGGAAGCGTCCAGCATCTCGATCCTCGTTCCCACGCTCCTCGCCTGGGCCGGCGACAGCTGCTTGTTCACCGCGAGTTCCAACCAGCCGCACTTATGAAAGACCTGTTGACCGCTGTCCTTCTCGAGTGTCTGCCAGTTTTCATTCGCCCGTCGGATCAGCGGCTCAAGGGGGCTGCCGAGATAGGGTGCCACCTTGGTTTGCCGTGAAATCCCGCCGCTGCTGCCAAGGGCGTGGGCGAGGTCGAATTGTTCGATGCCAAGCACGCTGGCACCGCGTTTCGCCAGCTGATAGATGCATGCCGAGCCCATCGCCCCCAAGCCCAGCACGATGCAGTCGTAGCGGGGTTTCGCCGGTTCCGGGTCCGCGATCTCGGCGGCCAGTGTGGTGGCTAAACCACCCGTCAGCATGCCAAGGGTGGACGCCGAGCCCAGCTTGAGGAAATCGCGGCGGACAAGTGCGGGTTTCATCGCGATGAGTGGGGCTACTGGCATTTCGCGATCGCCTGCTCGAAGTCGGCAATCACATCTTCCGGCTCCTCAAGGCCGATTGAAACCCGGGTGTAGCGCGCGGGCACACCGATGGCCTTGTCCTCCTTGAGCTGCATGACCCGCGTGACCGGATCTCCGAGGCTGGTTTGATTGACCATCAACTTGACCTGCCTGCCCAGGCCTTGGTGCACGGCATCGCTTTTCCACTCGATGCCGAGCATGCCGCCGAAGCCCTTCGGAGTGCCGGATTCCGCCCGGGGATTCCACGCCGGCAGCCCGCCATAGCGCACCCGCGCCACCGCCGGATGCGACTGGAGAAACCCGGCCACGATACCGGCGGAGCGGCAGTGCTGGCGCATCCGCAAAGGAAGGGTCTTCACGCCCTGTGTGACGAGGAAGGCATCCATGGGCCGCAGCAGTCCGCCGAGCCAGTTCTGCGCATGCGAGACCCTGCCGACGAGTTCCTTGCGGCCCGAAACCACCCCGCCCATGGCATTGCCGTGGCCGCCGATGTATTTCGTGACACTGTGAATCACCAGATCGGCACCGAGACGGAATGCTTGCAGCAGGAAAGGGGTGAGCCAGGTGTTGTCCACAACCACGGTGGCTCCCGCCTCCTTGGCGACCTTGATCAGGGCAGGCGCGTCCAGCACCTCCATCGTCGGGTTCACATAGGGTTCGAAGTGGACGAATTTCGCGGGCTTGGCCTGCAGGGATTTCGCCAGCTTCGCGGGGTCGTTGAGATCGACGAACTCGACCTCGACACCCCACTCCGGCAGGTAATCGCGGAACAGGGTCATCACCCAGTGGTAGTTGCAGCGATGGGCCACCACGCGATCGCCCGGCTTGAGCAAGGCCATGTAGGTTTGCGCGATGATGCCCATCCCGCAGGGCCCTCCCGCGGCGGCCTCGCTGCCTTCCATTTCCATGATCTTGCGCAGGAGCGGGGCCACCGTCGGGTTGTTGAGATTGCCCGGACGCTGGTAGCCGGGGGCGGCCTTGTCCTGACTGATCGGGGTGACTTGAAACCCGGCCTGCTCGCCGTGGTGGATGACCTGCGAGCCGAATTGCCGGCCTGAGGCGGATGTGAAATTCGCATCGAGCAGCTCACCCATGGTCGGATCGCTCGCCGGGGCGGGGGGGGGGCCCACCGGGAGCGCCGCGCCGGCACCGAGAAGCGATGTGACTTTCAGGAACTCGCGTTTGTTCAAGTGGTCCATGCCTTGTGGTGGGTCGGGTAGATGTTTCGGGCGTCGCGGACGAACCGTCCGTTGGTGGATGTCAGTGGTTTCCCCGGCCGTCCTGTGGCGGGCCGGCGAGCGTCACGATGGTCAGCGAGTGCGGTGGCAGGGTGGTGGTGTTGTCATGGAAACGCAGTTCGGCTTGACGCGGGGCGACGCGGTCCGGGTGCGCGATGTCATTGAAGGCGTCCGCCGAATCCGCATGCAGAACCGTGGCGGGATGGAGCCCGTCGAGCATGAGATCGCCGATGCGCAGCGTGCAGGCGACGACGCGATCCGGGTGCCGGTTGACCAAGGCGAGCGCGCGGCGCTTGCCCGATGCGTCGATGGTGGCGATGGCATCGACCACCGCCACGGAACGGGGAGCGTCCGTTAGGGCGCCCGCCGTGATGTGTGATTCCTCGACGCGTTCCTGCAGCAGCTTGGCATACATCGCCATGACATGGAAATGGGTGCGCTTGACGATTCCCTCCGGGTGCACGAACAGCGGTCCGCGGGTGTTCACCAGCGGGGCGATGTTGGCCATGGTGACATGCTCCGAGTGCCGCAGGCAGGCATTCAGAAACGAGGCTGCGAAGAGCGCGTCGGCCATGGTGTAGTCACTGGCGGTGTCGTTCTGGCGGCGGCGGCGGTCCACCAGCTCGCGGATCGCGGGATCGTCATAGTCCCGAACGGCATCGCGCGGGAATCCGGGGTGCTGCCAGGCGCGAAGATTCCACTCGTCATAGGCGATCCGGATGCGCCCGGCCACCCCGGCGTCCGCCAGCGCCGCCGAAACCCTGGCCATGAATGTCCCCGCCTCATCGGATTTGCCAACCGCCGTCAGGTAATCGAAGCGTGGCAGGTCATTCGCCCGCGGCAGCGCATAACTGTGAAGCGAGACGAAATCGAGGTAGGCACCCGCCTGCTCCAGAAGATAGCGATGGATCGCGGTGCCGTCCTGTGCCCCGGAGCAGGAAACCAGGATGCCGGGATAGGCCGCCTTCATCGCCCGCGCGGTGTCGCGCACGCGGTGGATGTAGGGGCGGTCGTAGCGTTCGTTGCCGACGCTCCAATATTTCACATCCAGCGGCGCGGGGTGGCCGTTTGCCTTGCGCAGTTCCGCCATCGGCCCTTCGGTGGCGTTGCAGTAGGCCACCCAGTCGAGGTTTTCCCGGGGGTCGGCCAGTCCATTGAGGCAGATGTAGGGCTCGGCCCCGATCTTCCGGCACAGCGCGACGAACTCGTGGGTGCCGAAGGTGTTCGGCTCGATCACCCCCCAGCGGAAGTCGCCGTGCGGCTTGCGTTCGGGGCCCACCCCGTTGCGCCAGTGGTAGGAATCGACGAAACATCCGCCGGGCCAGCGGATGATCGGGGTTTGGAGTTCCCGCAGTGCTTCGATCACATCGCGGCGGAAGCCCTGCGCATCGGCGAGGGGCGAGCCCGGCTCGAAAACCCCGCCGTAGATCTGGTTGTCGAAATGCTCGAGGAAACCGCCGAAGATCATCCGGTCATAGGCGCGGGCGGCACCGTCCGCGGTGACGACGACCTGCGCCGGCAGCGGGGCCGGCGGCGAGGCATCGTCCGCATTGGCCACGCCGGCGGGGGCTGTCAGCAGCGCCGCGCCGAGAAGACGACAAGGGAGTTGATGGTTCATGCCGGATCCGAAAAGGCGTTCACTTCACCGCCGCCTCGATCACGCCGCCGACGTCCAGCCAGTCGTTCAGCTCGACCGCGGTGCTTTGGCCGCGGATGCCTTCCGGCCGAGTGATCTTCGGAGCGAGCGACTTGCCCGGCACGGTGTAGATGAACGGAACGTCGGCGTCCTTCTGCCACAGGGTGAAGCGGTTCTTGAAACTCTTGGCCAGCGCCGCCATCTCGGGGCCGAAGTTGGCTCCCTGGTCGCCGGCCACCATCGTTTCGCCGGTGAGGAACACGACGCCGCTGAGCGCCGCCGGGGTGAAGCAGTGGACATAGACATTGTAGATCCAGGTGGCCTCGGAGTCGCCGACCTGCGGATCGGGCGAGGGATAACTTCCCCACGCACTGCCATCCGGCACCGCCCGGGTTTTCATCATCGCGGGGATAAATTCATTCCAATAGGTTTTCCACTCCGCGATGTAGCGCCGCACGTTGGCGAGGTAGTAGGGGTTGTCGAAATACTGGCCGCCGACCGACTTGTAATCGTCCATCAGGCTCGGTGCCTCCTTGAGGAAATTCGGGGCGATCCAGTTCTTCAACGCCGCATCCTTCCTGCACTGCATGAAGATGACACCGACCGGGCGTCCGTTCTTGGCGGCGAGTTGGTGGCCGAGCGCGGCGGCCAGTCCCTCCGCGTCCTTCCAGTAGGCGGCCAGGCGGTTGCTCCATTTGCCATCGGTGTCGAGATATCTCGGGGTCCGCGAGGTGCAAATGCTGAAGCGGCTGGGGTTGTTGCTGCGGTCGCGGTTCGACTGGTTTGCCAGCATGCGCACGATCTGCCCGGATGGCTTGACCTCCGGCAGCTTGAACTTGCCGGGCGGCGCGGCGACATACCAGACGTCGCCGAAGACGATGCCTTTGATCGTCCGCTCATGGACCATTTCGCCGTCGATGGTGAAATGGACCTTGAGCATGTGCGGTTTCGGACCCGCTTCCATAAGCGGCAGGGTGACCTTCCATTCGGCCAGCTCCGGGGTCACCTCGATGACCTGCTTGATGGCCGCCGGACCGTCTTCCGGGCCGAACTCGAAGTGCACCTTGCAGTCGCCCTTCTCCGGACTGCCCTGCCACTCGCCATGCTGCCGGGTCGAGCCCCAGATGGTGACCGGCTTGCCGGCCTGGAACACCGCGTCGTCGCGGAACTGCACGCCCAACAGCGGCATCTTGCGGTATTCGTAAGTTTTGCCGACGGTGGCCGGATCGATGGTTTCCCCTGCGATCCTCAACTTCTCGTCCGGCCAGGTCTCGCTGGTGACCATTTTGTTGTCGAAATAGATGAACGGAGTCATCGGCAGCAGCGCCTGGTTGTAGAGATTCGGGGCGAAACCGATGCCGCTGGTGCCATAGGAAATGCCGCGCGGCTGCTTGACGCCCGGGGAGGTCACGATGGCTTTTTCCCCGTCGATTTTCAGGCTGGCGGGATGCCAGACGCGGTCCTCGCCGGCCAGATAGAACAGTTTCACCTGGTCGTCGCCGTTCGCGATGATCCTGGGATCGGCGAATCCGGTGGCACCTTCAATCGGCTCACCGGTGGCGTTCTTGCCGGTGGCATTGCTGCCGGTTTCGGCGACCACCAGGCCACCCTTGGCATGCTCGAACTCGACGATCACCTTGTCGCCCACGACGCTGTAGGACTTGAACATCGGGCCTTCGGTGACGAGGTCCTTGCCATACTGGTTTTTCAGCGCATGCAGGGCCAGGCGTTGGCCGGGGACCGCCTTGTGGCGGTAGTGGATGGCGCCCTGGATATCGATCTGGCTGGCCATTCCGGCATGCGGGATGTCGCGGGCCAGCCAGGTGCCGAGCCGCATCTCGGCGGTGCCGTCGATGCTGGGTGTGCCGCCGAAAACGCCATTTCCCGGCGAGTAGAATTGGTGGAAATAGACCGGCAGCTCCGGCTTGTCCCAGACGATCCGCCAGCCGCGCACCAGGCTGTGCAGGTTGTTGTAGTAGGGCAGGCCCTCACCGGCGTTGGCATATCCCTGGTTCCAGATCGCGCCGCGGATCGCGTAGGGGACCACCGGGCTGAGCCGGCCGTTGAACAACCAGCTGGCGTCGCGGTTGCCGCTCAGGTTTCCGGGAACGGGGGCGCTTATTTCCTTCGCCTCGCCGCCCTAGGCGACCGCCGCTTCGCTGGCGGCGATCTGGTCTTCGAGCGACTGGTAGAAGGCATCCCACGCCTGTTTGTGTTCCGGGGTGGTCGGGTCGGTCTGCAGGCAGCGCAGATGGATCGCCTTGCTGTAGTCATCGGTGGCGCCGGCGAAGCCCTCGCGTGGCACCCAGGCCTGGATCGCGGTCTGGCTGAACGAGCAGTTGAGGATGCCGATCGGCACGTTCAACTCCTTGTAGAGCTTGTGGGCGAAGGCAAAGGCAACGGCGCTGTGATCGCTGTAGCCGCCGTTCTTCCAGGCACCGGTCGCCTTCTGGATCGGGTGCAACTGGGCGGCCACCGAGGAAACCCCGAACTCCCGGATCGGTGCCACCTTGCCCGCGGTTTCCGCTGCCAGATTCTCTGCCAGTTTGGAAACGCTGCTTTTCCCCGCGACCCACTGCATGTTCGATTGTCCGGATGCCATCCAGACTTCGCCGACGAGTATGTTGGTGAGTTTTTCGGTCCTGCCTCCTTGCTCTTGGATGAAGAGTTCGGCCGGCTCGAAGCTGGCCATCAGGTCCTTCAATTCCGCAGTCCATTTTCCGTCCTCGCCGGCGGTGGCGGTGGCCTTTTGCCCGGCGAACTCTATGGTCACCACGGTCCCCGGCTTGCTCCAGCCCCAGACCGGCACGGCCATCCCGCGCTGGAGAACGGCATGGTCGTGGAAGGGAGCACCGAGTTCAATGGCGAGCTGGCGCGGTCCTTCCTCCCCGGCGGCAGGTGCCGCGGCAAGCGCGGATGGATGGGCAAAAACAATGGTCGCCGCAAAGGCAAGACCGAGGGTGACGGGTTTCATGATTGTTTGTTTGGATGGTGTCGGACGATGGCCTTGGGTGAGGAAATCCGCATGGCCGCACGCCACGCTATCCCACGCACCCATACGGGACGGAACAGGCCTCTCTTCCCATCATCTTTTCATTCAGCCTGCCCTGATATGGGCAGCGGGCGGGCCTGACACGGCCGCGCGGCAGGGCAGCGCAAGTGAGGCCATTGCCAAAACCCGCAAAAAATATTCCCAGCGAGCAAGATTTCGATAAGAAAGTTGCCCGGCGCGGAGTATCCACGATGTTATGAACAATCCGCAAAAATATTTGACCGCCTTGGGCGGGCTCGCACTTCTGGCAACATCCCCGCTTTTGGCCGCGGATTTGCCGGACCCGGACGGGAAACCCGCCGACATGTCGAAACCAGTCCAGGTTTTCCTGATCATGGGCCAGTCCAACACCCTGGAGATGGGCAATGTCACGCCCGAACTCAATGAGAAGTATCCGTTCCTCGTGGACGATGCCGGAAAATACACGGTCCGCCAGGACGTTCGCAACGTGTCGGTGATGGTTGGCAAGGGCGTTTACCGCAACGAGTGGCTGACCATGGAAGGCAAGGGCAAGATCGGCATCGAGATCGGCATCGGCCACCAGCTTGGCAACGCGATCGACGCTCCCGTCATGGTCCTCAAGAGCTCGATCGGCAACCGCAGCCTCGGCTGGGACCTGTTGCCACCCGGCACCCCACGCTACAGCCATCAGGGCAAGGAGGAAGCCGGCTATCGCGAATATGTCGATGGCGACAAGATCCTGCCGTATCAACCCGGCGTTTCCAAAGTCATCGGGACGAAAGGCAGGGACAGGGGCAAGGAAGTGGACCCGTGGTATGCCGGCAAGCAGTATGACGACGACGTCGCCAACGCCAAGAAGATCCTCGAAGACCTTGGCACCTACTACCCCGGTGCCACGAAATACGAAGTCGCAGGCATCATCTGGTGGCAGGGCGACAAGGACATGCGCAATGCCGCGCACGCCGCCATGTATGAAAAACACCTCGGTCTGTTGCTTGCCGCCTTGCGCAAGGACTTCAATGCGCCCAACGCCAAGTTTGTTTCCGCCTCGCTCGGCCAGACCGATGAGAGCGACACCACCTCGGGTCACGGCATCATCCTTCACGCCATGAAGAACTTCGCCGCCAGCAGTGACGACATCGGCTTCGTTTACAGCAAGCCGCTCCTCGATGCTCCCAGCAGCTCGAGCGCCCACTACGGCGGCAATGGCAAGACCTACATGAACGTCGGCCTGGCCCTTGGCGGCAAGATGGTGGAGTTGCTGAAGTAAACAACCTCCGGTTCCTGTTTCCTCCATCCGTGTGCGGGGTGCCCGCACACGGATTTTTTGCACCAATGGACGGAAATTGTGGGTTATCCAATTGAAAGCACCATGATTCTTCGCCTCTCAGCCTTGCCGATCCTCTCCTTTCTCTCTTTCACCGGAGCCATCGCGCGTGCTGACTGCGACAAGCCCAACATCATCGTGTTTTTGTCGGACGACATGGGCTATGGCGATCCGCAATGCCTCAATCCGGATTCGAAGATCCCCACGCCCAACATCGACCGTCTTGCACGGCAGGGCATGACGTTCACCGATGCGCACACCGCCTCGTCGATCTGCACGCCCTCCCGCTACGGCCTGCTGACCGGGCGCTACTGCTGGCGCAGCCGCGTGCCGACCGGTATTGTATGGTATTGGGATCAGCCGCTCATCGAAAACGACCGGCTGACAATCCCGCGGATGCTGAAGCAGCACGGCTACGTGACCGCCTGCATCGGCAAGTGGCACCTCGGCTTGGATTGGCCCCTCAAGGATGGCTCCCATATTAGCGATCACGAAAAAAACATCCTGCTGCCCTGGAACAAACGCGAGGAATACGGCCGCAAAATCGATTTCACCCGGCCGATCAGGGGCGGACCGACGGGCTTCGGGTTTGACCATTACTTCGGCACCGACGTGCCCAACTTCCCGCCCTATTGTTTTATTCAAGACGAGCGGACGTTGGGCATTCCCACGCTGCCCAAGCCAAAAGACATGTTCGGCCGCAGTTGGGGGCCGATGATCGAAGGCTGGAAGCTCGAGAACATCCTGCCGACACTCACGGATCGGGCGGTCGCCTACATCGACCAACACGCGGCAAAAAAATCCGACAAGCCCAGGGCGTTTGGCTGGAGGCTACCAATCGTTGAAAAATCGTTCTCATCGCTCCATTTCTGATAGATTAGAGGAATTGATTATCAATGAGTTGGAAGTTCCAGCCAAACGCCCTACCGACAAGCCATTCTTCCTTTATTTCTCATCGACCGCGCCGCACGATCCAATTGTCCCCGACAAACCTTTCCAGGGCAAAACCAAGGCCGGGCCATATGGCGATTTCGTCCACCAGGTCGACTGGACACTGGGCCAGATTCTCCAGGCCTTGGAACGCAACGGGATGGCGGAAGATACCCTCATCGTGTTCACCAGCGACAACGGCTCGCCAGGCTACGCCGGCGACCCGTTCCTGCACGGCAAGGATGCATTTGAGCCCGGTGCCGTCGTGAAGAAGTATTCCCACAATCCCAGCCACATCTACCGCGGAATGAAGTGGCATATCTGGGACGGCGGCCATCGTGTGCCGTTCATCGTGCGCTGGCCCGGCAGGATCGAGGCCGGCTCGACATGCCGCCAGACCGTTTGCCTGACCGACTGGATACGGACTTTCGCCGGGGTGGTCGGCCATCAATTGCCCGGGGATGCCGGTGAAGACAGCTACGACATCATGCCCCTGCTGACGGGTTCCGATCGGCCGGTTCGCGAGGCGACGGTCCATCACTCGGGGATGGCCGGCCCGGATATGGGCATCGGCAACGGCTTTGCCATCCGCCAAGGCAAGTGGAAGATGATCTGGGGCGTGGGGCCGCACGGAAAGGCGAAGGACCGCGTCAAGGACCTGCCGCCCGATCATCCGATCGGCGAGTTGTATGACATGCAGGCCGACCCCTCCGAACAGCACAACCTGTGGGACGGGCGGCAGGACGTGGTCAAACGCCTGAACTCGCTGCTGGAGAAATACCAACACGAAGGCCGCAGTGTGCCGGCGGAGTGATCTGACCGCACACCGGGACGGCATCCGCATTTGAAAGTCGAGTCATGCTTTCCCGAGCCCATTTTTTGAGGATCGATTCGCCCCCCAAGCCCGGCGGCCACGGCGAAACCCGAGTTCAACCCGAAAACCGTGGTTGGAAAATCCAACTTCGGTTTTCGGGTTCTATGCGACAGGCTGCTAGGTCTATCCACCGGCATGTCGATGCCCGCCATTCAAGCCCGGCAGAATGAAAGCCGCGGAGGAGTGGATCCACCGCGGCTGCGCAGCCTATGCTTGAACCCACTTGAAATCAGGCTCCGGCCACGCCGCTGGCGAGCGGCTTGGGCAGGGGCTTTTCCTTCTTGCGAAGGGCGCGGCGCATTTTGGCGAGCGCGGAGTTTTGGAGTTGGCGGATCCGCTCGCGGGTGACGCCGAACTCGCGTCCGACCTCCTCAAGCGTGAGCGCCTTGCGGCCGTTGAGGCCGAAGCGTTCGTCGATGATGCGGCGCTCGCGTTCGTCGAGCACCGAGAGCAGGCCGTCGAGTTCGCCGTGCAGGTTCTTGTCGGACAGCATGTCCAGCGGGTTGACGGCGCGCTCGTCGCGGATGATCTCGCCGTATTCCGTGGCCTCGCCATCGTTGATCGGCGCGTCGAGCGAGGTCGGACGGTGCGAGGCTTGGCGCAGCATCGCCAGCTTGCGGCGCGGCACGCCGATTTCCTCGGCCAGTTCCTCGTCGGTCGGTTCGCGGCCGAGCGCCTCGGTGAGCATCGCGGCGATGCGGCGCATCTTGGCGATCTTGTCCACCATGTGGACCGGGAGGCGGATGGTTTTCGACTGGTTGGCGAGCGCGCGCTTGATCGATTGCTTGATCCACCAGGCGGCGTAAGTCGAGAGCTTGCCACCTTTTTCCGGGTCGAAGCGCTCGACGGCCTTCATCAGGCCGATATTGCCCTCGGAAATCAGATCGGTGACCGGCATGCCGTAGTTCGCGTAATCCTGGGCGATTTTCACGACCAAGCGCAGGTTGGCCTTGATCATGTGGGCGCGCGCTTTCTCGTCGCCCTGCTTGATGCGCTCGGACAAGGCGATTTCCTCTTCCGGCGTCAGGAGGGGGGTTCTTGAGATTTCCCTCAGGTAAAGTTTCATACTGCCATCAGATTCGTATGCCATGGTTTCGTGGGGTTAATGATTAAACGTCGCCGAATTGGAATTATTCCTATTTTTTGCAAAACATTTCATTGCAGTTCGGTTGTCCCTGCGTGTTTCCGGACCGACGGTTGAGAGTCCAACGATTCGACACTCGAGACCAGCATTCGCCATGCCCACATGGACAATTTTGCAACCCGTTGATTGCGTGATTTTTACAAAATATCAAACAAGCCAGTTCCAATCGCATGGTGACGCAGTGTCCATGAACTGAGACACTTTGACGCGCGCATTTGTTCAAGATGGCGGGTAAAAAATCCACCAGTGTCATGCGCGCCAGCGCCGGACAAGGTCGGTGTAAACGTCGATGCGGCGGTCGCGGAAAAACGGCCAGATCCGCCTGAAATCCTCCAACTCATTGAAATCCAGGTCATGGCAGAGGATTTCCTCGGTTTCGACGGAGGCCTTGGCAACGATTTGTCCGTAGGGATTGGCGACGAACGATTGCCCCCAGAACTCGGTCCCGTCGTGGATGCCCGAGCGGTTGACGGCGGCGAGGTAGCAGCCGTTGGCGACGGCATGGCCGCGCTGCACGGTTTCCCACGCGCAGTGCTGGGCCTCGCCGAGGGTGGCTTTTTCCGCCGGCAACCAGCCGATGGCGGTGGGGTAGATGAGGACCTGCGCGCCGCCGAGAGCCATCAGGCGGGCCGCTTCGGGATACCACTGGTCCCAGCAAATCAGCACGCCGAGTTTGCCGAATTTTGTATCCCAGACCGGCCAGCCGCTGTCGCCGGGGGTGAAGTAGAATTTCTCCTCGAACGCGGGATCCTGCGGGATGTGCGCCTTGCGGTAGAGGCCCATCAGCGAGCCGTCGGCATCGAAAATGGCGGCCGTATTGTGATAAAGGCCGGGGCCGCGGTGCTCGAACAACGAGGCGACCAGAACAATGCCAAGCGCTCCGGCGAGCTTGCCGAGACGCTCCGTGACCGGGCCGGGCAGCGGGTCGGCCAGATCGAAGCGCGCGGGATCCTGCACCGTGCAGAAATAAGGCGTCAGGAACAGCTCCTGCGTCACCACGATTTGCGCGCCATCCGCGGCGGCGCGGCGGATCAGCGATTCGTGGTGATCGAACGCCTCCGCCTTGGTGGCGAAAGTCCTGGATTGGAGCAATGCGATGCGCGGCATGGGCCTGATGCTTGTTCAGTCGCCGCCGCGAGGCAAGCGCGGGCATGGGACGCTTATTTCACCGCTTTCTTCGTCTCGCTCCGGTCGGTGAACTTCTGCACGAAGACATAGCACACCGGGATCAGGAAGATGCCGAGGAGCGTGGCGATGGACATTCCGAAGACCACACCAGTGCCCATGGTGGCGCGCGAGGCGGCACCGGAGCCGGATGCGAGCATCAGCGGCACGCAGCCGAGAATGAAGGCAAAGGAGGTCATCAGGATCGGCCGCAGGCGGAGCTTGGCCCCCTCGAGCGCGGCCTCGAGCGTGGGCATGCCCTCGTCGCGTTTCATCTTGGCGAACTCGACGATCAGGATCGCATTCTTGGCGGCCAGGCCGATGAGCATCACCAGGCCGACCTGGGCATAGACATTGAGTTCGAAGTTCCGCAGCAGCAGCCCGAGCATCGTGCCGAGGATCACCGTCGGCACCGAGAGCAGCACGGCGAAGGGCAGCGTCCAGCTTTCATATTGCGCGGCGAGCAGCAGGAACACAAACACCAGCGCCATGCCGAAAATGACCGGTGCCTGGCCCTCGGATTTCTTTTCCTGGAGCGTCAGGCCGGACCACTCGTAGCCGATGCCCACGGGCATTTCCGCCATCACCTCCTCCATCGCCTTGAGTGCCTGCGCCGAGCTGTAGCCGGGAGCCGGCGCGCCCATCAGTTCCGCGGCCAGGTAGAGGTTGAAGCGGGTCGCAAAATTCGGGCCGGAGATTTTCGAGACATTCACCAAGGTGCTGAGCGGCACCATCTCCTTGTGATTGTTGCGCACGTAAAATCGTCCGATGTCCTTCGGTTCGTTGGTGTATTCCGGCTCGGCCTGCACGAAGACCTTGTAGACCTTGCCGAACTTCACGAAGTCGTTGACGTAGAGTCCGCTCAGGTAGGCTTGGAGCGTTTGAAACACGCTGTCCACCGGCACGCCGAGGGTGCGCGCCTTCTCGCGGTCGAGGTCCACCATCAACTGCGGGGTGGTCGGTTGGAAGGTGGTGCTGATGCGGCCGATCTCCGGGCGCTTGGAGGCGGCGGCGATGACCCGTTCGGCATAGCCGGCCAGATCGTTCACGCTGCCGCCCGCGCGGTCCTGGAGCTGCATGGTGAAGCCGGAGGCATTGCCGTAGCCGGGCAGCGCCGGCGGGCCGAAGGCGAACACCCGCGCGCCGGGAATGACATAAAACTTCTTGTTGAGTTCCGCGGCGATCGCCTTGGCATGCAACGCGGGATCCTTGCGCTCCTCCCAATCGTCCAGCCCCACGAACATCAGCGCCGAATTGGGGAAACTCAGCGAGTTGAGCACATTGAAGCCGGAGAGCGCGATCGCCGAGCGCACGCCATCGGCATGGCAAACGATCCGCTCGACCTGCCGCAGCACCTCGTCGGTGCGTTGCAGCGAGGCTCCTTCCGGCAGCTCGACGGCCACGAACAGATAACCCTTGTCCTCGTCCGGGATGAAGCCGCCGGGCACGATCTTGCCGAGCGCGAAAATGCCTCCGAGCACGACCACCAGCAGCAGCATCGAGCGGGCCGCCTTGCGGGTGAGCCCGCCAATGATGGTGCCATAGCCGCCGATCACCTTGTCAAAACCCTGGTTGAATTTCCCGAAAAACCACGCCAGCGGGCCGTGGCCGGGCTCGGGCGGACGCAGCAGCATGGCGGAGAGCGCCGGGCTGAGGGTGAGCGCGTTGATCGCGGAAAACACCACCGCCACCGCGATGGTGATGGCGAATTGCTGATAGAGCGCTCCGGTCACCCCGCCCATGAAGGCCACGGGCACGAACACCGCGCACAGGATCAGCGCGATGGCCACCACCGGCCCCGAGACCTCCTTCATCGCCTGGCGGGTGGCCTCCACCGGCGACTTGCCGTGCTCGATGTGGTGTTGCACCGCCTCGACCACCACGATGGCGTCGTCCACCACGATGCCGATGGCCAGCACCAGCCCGAACATGGTGAGCGTGTTGACGCTGAAGCCAAGCAGCGGAAAGACGATGAAGACGCCCAGCAGCGAAACCGGCACCGTCAGCATCGGGATGATCGTGGCGCGGATGCTTTGCAGGAAAACAAACACCACCAGCAACACCAGGAGGATCGCCTCGAACAGGGTGTGCTTGATTTCGTTCATCGATGCCTTGATCGGCAGCGTCGAATCCAGCGTGATGTTGTATCCCATGTCCGGCGGGAACCGGGACGCCGCCTCGGCCAGGATCTTCTTCACGTGGTCCGCCGTCTGCAGGGCGTTGGCGCCGGGTGCCAGATAGACGCCGAGCGCGCCGGCCGGCGCGCCATCCATGCGGGCCCGCATCCCGTAGGTCTGCGCGCCGAGTTCCACCCGCCCGACATCCTTGATCTTGACCTGCCGGCCGTTCTCGCCGGAGAGGACGATGATTTCGGAAAACTCCTCCGGCTCGCGCAGCAAGCCCTGGGCGCGGATGTTGAACTGGCTTTGCTGGCCCTCCGGCGCGGGCTCCGCGCCGATCGTGCCGGCCGGCGATTGCGCGTTCTGCTCCTTGATCGCGTTGGACACGTCCTGCGGCGTGACGCCCAGCGACGCGAGTTTCTCGGGATCGAGCCAGATGCGCATCGCGTAGTCCTGCGCGGTGAAGTTCTGCACGTCGCCCACGCCGGGCACGCGCTTGATCCGATCGACCAGGTTGATGTCGGCATAGTTGCCGAGAAACACCCCGTCGTAGGTGCCCTTCGGCGATGACAGGCCGACGGCAAGCAGGATGTCGGGTGACGAGCGGTTGACCACCACGCCCTCGCGCTTCACCGCATCGGGCAGCTGGGCCTGCGCCTGTCCCACGCGGTTCTGCGTGTTGACCTGCATGATGTCCACATCGGTGCCGACATCGAAGGTGACGTTGAGCACCAGCTTGCCATCGTTGGTGCTGTAGGACTGCATGTAGAGCAGTTTGTCCACGCCGTTGACCTTGGACTCGATGGGCGCGGCCACCGATTCCATCACCGCCTCGGCCGCCGCGCCGCGGTAGCTGCCGGTCACCTTGATGAGCGTGGGGCTGACCGTTGGATACTCCGAAACCGGCAGCCGCGAGAGCGAAACGAGGCCGACGATGACGGTGAGGATGGAGATGACCATCGCCACGATCGGCCGGCGGATGAAGAACTCGGCCATGATCGGTCAGTCGTTGGTGGGTTGCGCCGCACCGGCCGGGGAGGCGCCCGCCGGCATGGCGGTGACCGGCATGCCCTCGCGCACCTTGTGGATGCCCTCGGAGATCACGATTTCGCCGGGCTCGAGCCCATCGAGTATCAGGAAATCCCGGCCCACCTGCTCACCCGTGGTGACCGGCCGCTGGCTGGCCTTGCCGTCCGCCGAGACGACCCAGACGAAGCTTTTGCCCTGCAGCGAGACGATCGCCCGCTCCGGCAGCCGGATGCTGTCCTTGCGGGTGCCGAGGTCCACCCGGACCCGCGCGAACATGCCGGGCCGCAACAATTTTTCCGGGTTGGGAAACTCGGCGCGCACCCGCAGCGTGCCGGTCCTGGTGTCCACCGCGCGGTCGATGAAGATGAACTTGCCGGGCGAGGCGTGCTCACTGCCGTCCGGCCGGATCAAGGTGAGTGGCACGTCCTCGATCGCCTTGCCGGTCAGCTTGCTTTTCTCCTGCGCCCGCAGGTATTCGACCTCGCTGACGTTGCAGTAGAACCAGATTGGATCGAGGGCGGAAATGGTGGTCATCAGCGTCGGTTCGCCCTTGCCGACGAGTTCGCCGATCGACACCTGCTTGCCGCCGATCAGGCCGGACACCGGCGCCTTGATCTCGCAGTATCCCAGGTCCAGCAGCGCGGATTCCACACGGGCCTTGGCGGTTTCGACGCCGGCCTTGCCGACGTCCACGGCGGCCAGCGCGTTGTCGAGGTCCTGCTGGGGAATCGCCTTTTTCTCGGCCAGCGGGCGGAGGCGGTCCACGTCGCGCTCGTATTTCTTCAATGCGGCCTCGGCCTCGGCGAGCGCGCCCTTGGCGGCGGCGAGGCGTTCCTCGAACGGCTTCTTGTCGAGCTGGAACAGCAGGTCGCCCGCCTCGACCTCGGTGCCCTCGACGAAAAGCATCTTGTCCACGAAACCCTCGACGCGCGCCCGCACCTCGACGTTGCCCGGCGAGTCGAGCTGGCCGATCAGCGTGGTGCTGAGGGGCACGGCGGCGGTTTGCACCGTCATCACCTCCACGACCGGCGGCGGCGGGACTGCGGCTTCGGGTTTCTTGCAGCCGGTCAAGAGCGCGATGGCCAGCGAGCCGACGGCCCGGAGCGGCCATGACCGCCATTTTGCCGAGGTGAGCAGGGACTCAAATGAAAATATAAACACGCATTCGAGCTACCGGAACGAAATCTGCGTGTCAATGTCGCCTTGGAAGCGCCATGGGCGCAATGCCCATGACGCCATCCGATCCCTGTCACTTCCGCAGCGCCTCTTCGCGGGCCTTGGCCTTGGCGATGACGTCCTCGGCAATGTTCCTGGGAGCCGCGAAGTAGTGGCTGAACTCCATCGAGAACTGGCCGCGGCCGGAGGTCATGGTGCGGAGGTCGCCGATGTAGCCGAACATTTCGGCGAGCGGTGCGTCCGCCTTGATGCGCACGCCGGTGGGGGTGCTCATCTGATCCTTGATCATGCCACGGCGGCGGTTGAGGTCGCCGATGACATCGCCGACGTTCACTTCCGGGACGAAGACGTCGACCTTCATGATCGGCTCGAGGATCTGCGGGCCGGCCTTGGGCATGGTCTGGCGATAGGCGGCCTTGGAGGCGATTTCGAAGGCGATGGACGAGGAGTCCACGGCGTGGAAACCGCCGTCGGTGAGCGTGACTTTGAAATCCAGACACGGGTAACCGGCGAGCGGGCCCTTGTGGATCGAGTTCTTGAAGCCCTTCTCGACGGCGGGGATGAATTCCTTGGGCACGTTGCCGCCGACCACGGCGGATTCGAACACGAAGCCGGAGCCGGGCTCGAGCGGTTCGATGCTGTAGTCGATCTTGGCGAACTGGCCCGAGCCGCCGGACTGTTTCTTGTGGGTGTAGCTGTCGGTGACGGGCTTGGTGATGGTTTCGCGGTAGGCGACCTGTGGCGCGCCGACATCGACCTCGACCTTGTGGGTGCGCTTGAGGATGTCCACTTTGATATCGAGGTGGAGTTCGCCCATGCCCTTGAGGATGGTTTCGCCGGTTTCCTCGTCGGTCTCGACGCGGAACGACGGGTCCTCGGCGACCATCTTGCCGATGGCGACCGAGAGTTTCTCGGCGTTGGCCTTGTCCTTGGCGGCGACGGCCAGCGAAATGACCGGCTCCGGGAAAACCATCGGCTCGAGCGTGGCCGGGTGTTTCTCGTCGCAGAGCGTGTGACCGGTCTGGACGTTCTTGAGGCCGACGATGGCGACGATGTCGCCGGCTTGGGCACTATCCACCTCGTTGCGGTCGTTGGCGTGCATTTCCACCATGCGGCCGATGCGTTCGGTCTTGCCGGTGGCGGTGTTGAGCACGGTGTCGCCCTTCTTGATCATGCCGGAGTAGATGCGGGTGAAGGTGAGCGCGCCGACGCGGGCGTCCATGATCTTGACGGCCAGCGCGCGCAGCGGACGGCCGGCATCGACGATGGCGAACTCACCGGTCTCGTTGCCCTCGGCATCGACTTCCGGCTGCGGTTTCACATCGGTGGGGCAGGGCAGGTAATCGACCACGGCGTCGAGGATGAGCTGCATGCCCTTGTTCTTGAACGACGAGCCGCAATAGGTCGGGAAGAAATCGAGATTGATGGTGCCCTTGCGGACGCAGCCCTTGATCTGGTCCACGGTGGGTTCCTCGCCCTCCAGGTATTTCTCCATCAGTTCATCGTCCTGTTCGACGGCGGTCTCGATGAGTTCGGAGCGGTATTTCTCCACTTGGTCCGCCATGTCGGCGGGGACGTCCTCGATCTTGTAGTTTTCCGGCTGGCCGGAATCGTCCCAGATCCACGCCTTGCGGGTGAGCAGATCGACGACGCCGGTGAAGGCGCTCTCGGTGCCGATGGGCAGCACCATGACGAGCGGCTTGGCACCGAGGATGGTCTTGACCTGTTCGACGACGCGGTAGAAGTCGGCGCCGATGCGGTCGAGTTTGTTGACGTAGATGATGCGGGAGACCTCCGAGTCGTTGGCGTAGCGCCAGTTGGTCTCGGATTGGGGTTCGACGCCGCCGGAGCCGCAGAACACGCCGATGCCGCCGTCGAGCACCTTGAGCGAGCGATAGACCTCAATGGTGAAGTCCACGTGGCCGGGGGTGTCGATGACGTTGAACTGGTAGCCCTTCCAGAAGCAGGAGGTGGCGGCGGACTGGATGGTGATGCCGCGCTCGGCTTCCTGTTCCATAAAGTCCATGGTGGACTCGCCGTCGTGGACCTCGCCGAGTTTGTGGATCTTGCCGGTGAGTTTGAGAATGCGCTCGGTGGTGGTGGTTTTACCGGCATCGACGTGGGCGAAGATGCCGATGTTGCGGTATTTGGTGAGGTCCTTCATGCCTGATATTGCGTCTGGTTTAGGGTTCCGGCGGCGCGCCGGGGCGCGCATTGCTAGTCAGTGCGCGGCATTTGGCAATCCCAGATTGGGGGAAATGCGTCGAGCGGCCTGATGGACGGCGGCCATTCAGGTGGCGGGGGTGAGGCGTTGCGCAAGCCGTCCGCAAGCGAACGCCAGCGGCGGCAACCACAGGGCGGCGGATGAGGTTTGGACGGCGAAATAGAACGGCAGCAGCAGCATCCAATCGACCAGCGGAATCCCGGCAAGCAGCGCGGAAACACGCGCGCCCGTGTTCATTCCGCGCCGCATCACCGCGTGGCCGGTCCACAGCGCGTAGGGAAGCAGCGCCGCCAGGAAAACCGGCGCGGGCGGTTCCAATCCAGACACCGCACCGCCCATCACCACCAGTCCGCAGCCCGCGAACAACCACGATGCATGGCGCGTGCATGGACCGTGCACGGGCCGCGATTCGCCGCGAGCGAGCCAGGAAATCCCGGCCACATGCGCGAACAAGCCGGCCGCGGCGCATGCGGCATAGGGCCACATTTCCCGCGCGCCGGTGGCCGCCAGGCCGAGCAGCGGCAGCAACGCGCGGCAGAGGGCCATCGGCAACACCGCGACCGCGGTTTGCTTGTGCAGCCAGGTGTAGATGGCCACGGACGCGGAAATCACCACCGCAAATGCGAGTGCGCCGGGGTTCACCAGTGCGGCGGCCATCAGCCCGATGCCCGCGAACGCGACGGCGAGAGCCAGATACAGCCGCGGCGCGAGCAGGCCCGTCGGCAGGGCTCGCTCGGGGCGGTGTTGCGCGTCCCAATTGCGGTCCGCCCAGTCATTGAGAAACCCGCCGCTCAGGTAGAGAGCGCCACCTGAAATCAGAGCGCAGGCGGCCGGCATGGTCTGGGCATGGCCGAGGATCAAGCCGAGCGCGACGTTCGAGACGACGGACGGCAGGTTGGCGAGGCGGGCGGTGGCGGCGAGTGCCCGCCATGTTCCGGGGTTCGGTTTCACGTGGCGGGCGACCGCATATCACATTCCGGCGCCGGTGCCAGGCAGGAATCGGTAATAGACTTCCAGCGTCAGGGTGGCGAGCGCGGTGCGGTAGTGGACGTTTTGGACAAATTCCGCGCCCACCGCGCGGATGCCCTGGTTGCCGCCGTTGGGCTCTTTCCACGAGCCGTCGGGGTTCTGGTTCTGGAGCAGTTGGTCACGGAAAATCTCGTTGTATTTCCGCCATTGGGCACCGCCGCGGTTCATCATCGCCTGCGCCTCGTAGTAGTGGCCGTAGAGGTCGGACTCCGGGCCGTTGTAATTCAACTTGGTGTTTTCCTCGATGTATTTGGCGGCACGGCGGGCGGCGGAGCTGGTGCCTTTGCCGAACATCTGGAGGCTGAGCAAACCGCCGCCGGTCATGCTGAAGTAGCCCTTGGCATGCGTGCCATTGGGGCTGGAATAACCGACTCCGCCCTCTTTGTTGACCATGGATTCCATGTAATCCATGGCACGGCCGGCGGCGCGCTTGAGTCCCTTGAATTCGAGCCCGGTGTGCTCACAGGCCTTGAGCGCCTGGATTTGCCAGGCGGTCACCGAGGTGTCCACATGGCCGCCTTGTCTGGCATAACCGTAGGCCCAGCCGCCCTTGTCGTTCTGGTTGTCGATGATGAACTGCCCGGCCTTGCGGGCGACCTCGAAGAGGTTGGGGATGTCGATGTTGCCCTGTCGGCAGAACGTCGCGGCTTCGGCGAGCGCGTAGGTGGCGATGGCGTGTTCGTAAACGCCGCGGTTGCCCTGTGCGATGTTGGAGCTGAGGCGGCCGTCATTCTGCATCCCGACGTTGACGAGATAAGTGATGGCGCGCAACACGGTGTCGCCATATTTCACGGAAAGCGGGGTCTCGCAGCGGCCGAGGTAAGCAAGCAACGCCAAGCCGGTCATGGCGGACTTGTCACGGTTGGTCCAGGAGCCGTCGGCACTCTGGGTGGCTTGAAACCACTCGAGGGCTTTTTCCACCGCCTGTTCGCACTGGGCATTGCCGCCGGTCTCGTTGAGCCGCGCCAGCCGGTCTTCGGGCGAGCAGCGCTTTTTCATGCTCGCGGGAATGTTGGCGAAACCGCCGCCGAGACCGCCGCCGCCGCCCCAGTTGCTGCCGAGGTCCATGTCGCCGAAATCGAGCGACGGGGTGGTGACATCCACATCCGGCACCTGGATCGCGGTGGGCGAGACGGTATTGGCCACCAGCACCTTGGTGCGGGCGCTGGCCGCCGGTGTCGGCTTGCGCTGGATCTTGGTCTGGGTCTTCTTCTCTTCCTGCTGGATTTGCTCATCGAGCGTCGCCTTGTAGGTGACAATGGTGGGCGTTTCCTGCACCAGCGATGGCAAGAGGAAAATCCCGAGCACCAAGGCGATGAGCGCCACGGTGAGCATGGCGATGGCGATCGAGGATATGGTGGAATTCCGGCGCTGGCGGTGCAGGCGGGCCAGGGCTTCAGGGCTGAGTTGGGCGTGCAGGCTCATGGTCGCAAGAGGGTTTACCATGTCAAAAATAGCGGCGCTGCGCGCTTGCGCCAACAAAATCCGCCGACTCAGGCGCCTCGGTCCGTGATCCACCTGCGGGATTGCGGTGGATTTCTCGGGCGAATCCCATGTCCCCACATTCTGCAACAAAACCACGGGCGGAGAATGATTCACACTGACAATCAAAGAGTTGTGCGTTTTTGGCCTTTCACGCTTTGGGTGAAAAGTGCCATTTGCATGGGTCTCTTACAATCAGTGTCCATCCGTTCATCCGTGGTTCATTTTCGGTTCAGGCTGACTGGCCGCGCATGCCCCGAGGCCGGGAGGTGGCCTTTGTCGTGCATTGCCTGCGGCGCTCCCGGGCAAACCTTGCCTGATTTCGACAACGCGAAGAACGATCTCCTTGCAAATATCGCGGCGAAATTCCGCACTATCCGATTGAGATCGGCGGCGGGCCGTGTGAGGCTGTTGCCATGAAAGGAGTGTCCCCCATCGTCTCCGGAATCGATTTTTCAGCATCCTCCCCGATGGTCCTGGCTCATGCGGCGAAAATCGCCGCCACCACCGGAGCGCGCGTGGTCGCCGCCCATGTCGTTTCCTCGGGTTCCATCCGCGAGTGGGAGCGCACGGCGGACCGCCAGGCCAAGACGGCCGCGCGCGTCGGGGACATCACGGCACGGCTCGGGGAAATGCTTGCCGAGCATTGTCCCGGGGTGCCAAGCGAATGCGATGTGCGCTTCGGCGACCCGCCCGTCATGCTCGCCCGGATTCTCACCGATCATCGTGCGGACCTGCTGGTGCTGGCCGCACACGATCTCACCAACCGCCGGCTCGGCACGGTGGCCGCCGCATGCGCCCGCTCCGCACCGGCGGATGTGCTGATACTGCGCGATTGGCAGGGGAATTACTTCCGCCGCATCGCCGCGTGCGTCGATTTTTCCTCCTCTTCGTCGGCCGGCCTGGATCGCGCCATCGCGCTTGCGGATGCCCACGAGGCGGCATTGGAAATCATCCACGTGATTTATCCTCCCGACCACGACCCCTGGGGTCGCGTGATGGACCAGCCGATGGATGCCGACAGCGATTACGGTCAGCGCGTCCGCGAGCGGGCCAGCGCGGCGTTGGACGAGTTTTTGCAACCCCACGCGGCACGCCTCGCCAAGATCGTTTCCACGGTGCACTTCCTCGAATCCGCTTCTCCCGCCGCAGCCATCACCGCGCATGCGGAGGCCACCGGCATCGATTTGATCGTCACCGGTTCCCATGCTGGCTCGCGCATCGAGCAATTCGTTCTCGGCAGCAATGCCGAACGCCTGTTGCGCGACGCCTCCAGTTCGGTGCTTGTTGCCCGCGGCTGGAACACCCGCAGCACCGGAAAGCCGTGACGCCCCCCCGGGTCCGGCGTCAGGCAGCCTCCTGCCACGGGATTTCCCTGGCATCCTTCCACAATTCTTCCAAACCGTAAAACCCGCGGCTCTCGTCGTGCATGACGTGCACCATCACATCGATGAAATCGAGCACCACCCAGCGGCTGTCCGCCTTGCCCTCGACATGGACGGGGCGCACCCCGTGACGCTCCTCCATCTTTCCGGATACTTCGCGCAGGATGGCGCGCAGCTGCGGCATCGAGGAGCCGGAGCAAACCACCATGTAATCGGTGATGCTGGAAATTCCGTGCAAATCCCACACGCGGATGTTCTCCGCCTTGATTTGCTCCGCGGCGCGCGCGCAGGCCACGGCCAGTTGTTTTCCTTGGATCGGCATAGCTGTTTCTCCCGGCAGGGCGGCACTCTAGGCGATGCCACGCCGCTCTCCAATCGAAATCCGCGCGGCGTCTTTCCGGCTTGATTGGCGCGATGGGATTCCGCGAAGGTCGCGTCAGAATGAAACACAAAAAACCGCCCGCACTGGCCACTGCCGCGCTTTGGCTCTGTGGCTGCGGAAAAAATGGCGACAATGCCGGAATTCCCGACGCCATGCCCTACACCTTCGAAAACTGTTGCACGCCCGCGCTGATCGATACCGAGCCGTTCGAAGTCACCGCCAGCAGCGCCGTGCTGGGCGTCGGCCTCGATGAAATCCGCAGCGCTTTCGCCGCGTCGCATCCCGTTGCTGAAACTCCCGAGCAAGCCGATGATGTCACCAGTTGACAGACCGCCGGGCATTGGCCAGCCTGCTTGCCACGCTGCGGGGCACGATCCGTGGCCATCTTCTCCATCAACAACCCACCGGACATAGCGCCCCGTGTTTTCCAACGAAGACTACCTAGCCGAATTGCTCACCGAAGCTGGAATGGTGACCGCCGATGAAGTGGATGCGGTCCGCCGCGCCCTCAGCGGCAGCGAGACCATCGTCGAGCGACTCCTCAACCACACCACCCTCACCGAGGAGGATATCGCCAGAACGCTCGCGGCGAACGCCAGCATACCTTTCACCAGGCTCAGCGAGATCACCTTCGACCCTTCCATCGTCGAGACCATCGCCGAGGAGACCGCCACCCGCTACCGCGTCATTCCCGTCGAGGACGATGGCATTGCGCTCACCATCGCCACTGCGGATCCACTGGATTTTGAAACACTCGACAGCCTGCCACACATCATCGGCCGCGAACTCAATCTGGTCTGCGCCACCCGCCGCGATATCCAGGAGCACCTCCGCCAGTTTTACGGCACCAGCCAGGCCGCCGGCGGCGGCGATTCCGGCCTCACCGTCACCACCGGCGACTCCGAAGCGGGCGATGCCGGCGAGGACGCGCCCATCATCCGCCTCGTGGTCCAGATGCTCTCGGAAGCCTTCCGCGTCCGCGCATCCGACATCCACATCGAGCCGATGGAAACCTCGGTGCGCATCCGCTACCGCCTCGATGGCAAGCTGTTGCACGTGGATTCACACCCGAAAAAACTCCTGCCAGCCATCATCGCCCGCCTCAAGGTGATGAGCGGCACCATGTCCATCGCCGAAAAACGCCTGCCCCAAGACGGCCGCATCCAGCTCAAGATGGGCGACAAGGAAGTGGACCTCCGCGTTTCCTCCGTGCCGTCCAACCACGGCGAATCCATCGTCATGCGGATCCTTGACAAATCCGCACTGGTGCTCGGCCTCCCCGAGCTCGGTTTCTTCTCGGATGATCAAGCCTCCTTCGAAAAACTCATCGGGCTCCCGGACGGCATCCTGCTCGTCACCGGCCCCACCGGGTCCGGCAAGACCACCACACTCTACGCCTGCCTCAACGTCATCAACCGCCCGGACCGCAAGATCATCACCGTGGAAGATCCGGTGGAATACGAATTGCCCGGCATCAACCAGGTCATGGTCAAGGCGGACATCGGCATGACCTTCGCCGCCGCCCTGCGCGCCATGTTGCGCCAAGCCCCCAACATCATCATGATCGGTGAGATCCGGGATGCGGAAACCGCCAATATCGCCATCAACGCCTCGCTCACCGGACACCTTGTCTTCTCCACCCTCCATACCAACGACGCCCCTTCCGCCGTCGCCCGTCTTGCCGATATCGGCGTCAAACCGTTCCTCATCGCCTCCGCCGTGCGCGCCGTGCTCGCCCAGCGGCTCGTCCGCAAGCTCTGCCCAATCTGCAAGACCCCCGGTGTCCTCACCGACAAGGAATTGCGCTCCCTCTCGCTCGACCCTTCGCGCATCACCGAGGCCACCATCTTCGGACCCGCGGGTTGCGAAAAATGCCGCAACAGCGGCTACAAGGGCCGCATGGGCATCTTCGAACTCTTCCACGTGGACGACGAAGTGCGCCAAATGATCAACCAAGGCCTCACCACCACCCAGCTCCGCCGCCGCGCCCGCGAGCTCGGCATGCGCACCCTCCGCGAAGATGGCATCCGCAAGGTCCTCGCAGGCCTCACCTCCGCCAGCGAGGTCGTCCACGTCACCATGTCCGATAGTGACTGACCCGCCCGCCAGCCGGATCGACAAGCCCGCCGTTTCTTCCTACACATCGTTTTTCCCAAAACCCCGCCTCATTCGCCGCGCCGCATGGACAACCACCAGATCATCGAACTCTTCGAATCCCGCGGGCTCATCGACCGAAGCCTCGCTCAGGACATCCTCGCGGAGGTCAATCAGAGCGGAAAGGAAATCGCCGAAATCCTCGCCGACTTCCAGATCATCCAGCATCGGGATGACATCTGGCCGCTCGTCGCCACCGAGCTCGGCACCCGGGTGGTGGACATCCGCGATTGGACGCCGCCCGAGGCCATCCTCGCTCTGGTCCCCGCCGGCACCGCACGCCTCCATGGCGCGCTGCCCGTCCAGTTCGATGAGGAAGGGCTGCACATCGCACTCGTCGATCCGCTCAATCCCCAGACTGTGGAAGACCTTCGTTTCGCGCTCGGCCGCGAAATCCAGATCGTCGTCGCTCCCGATTACCTCGTCGAAGCCAAGATCAACGAATGCTACGGCGGCGAGGGCAAGGCGATGGAGGACATCCTCTCCCAGCTCGAAATCGGCGGCGACGAAAAAACCGCCCAGGATCTCGAGTCCGAGGCGAACTCCGCGCCCATCATCCGCTACGTCGATCTCGTCCTCTATCAGGCGATCAAGGAAAAGGCCTCCGACATCCACTTCGAGCCCTTCGAAAACGACTTCAAGATCCGCTACCGCGTCGATGGCGCACTCTACGAAATGGCCCCTCCGCCGGTCCATCTCGCGCTGCCCATCCTCTCGCGCGTCAAGGTGATGTCGAACATGAACATCGCCGAGCGCCGCGTCCCGCAGGACGGCCGCATCGTCAAACAAGTCGGCGAAAAACAGGTGGACATGCGCGTCTCCACCCTGCCCACCCAGCACGGCGAGTCCATCGTGTTGCGAGTGCTCGACCGCTCGTCGGTCAACCTCTCGCTCGAAAACCTCGGCCTGCCCGAAAACATCTACAGCTACATCTGCGACACCATCGAGAAGCCCAACGGCATCTTCATCGTCACCGGCCCCACCGGTGCCGGCAAAACCACCACCCTCTACGCCGGGCTGCGCCGCATCAATACCATCGATTCCAAGCTCCTCACCGCCGAGGACCCGGTGGAATACGACATCGACGGCATCATTCAGATTCCCATCAACGAGGCCATCGGCCTCGATTTCCCGCGCGTCCTGCGGGCCTTCCTGCGTCAGGACCCGGACCGCATCATGATCGGCGAGATGCGCGACAAGGAAACCGCCACCATCGCCATCCAGGCCGCCCTCACCGGCCACTTGGTGCTTTCCACCCTCCACACCAACGACGCCCCCGGTGCCGTCACCCGTCTCATCGACATGGGCTGCGAGCCGTTCCTCGTCGCCGCCTCGCTCGAGGGCGTGCTCGCCCAGCGCCTGATCCGCACGATTTGCCTGGAATGCAAATCGCCCTACGAGCCCACCGAGGCCATCCTCAGCCAGCTCGGCGTCTCCACCCACGAGCTGGGCGACAAGCATTTCTTCACCGGTGCCGGCTGCGACGCCTGCGGCCAGACCGGCTACCGCGGCCGCCGCGGCCTCTACGAGCTGCTCGACATCAACGATCCCATCCGCGAACTCATCACCGCCCGCGCCCCCACGGTGGTCATCAAGCAGAAAGCCGTCGAGCTCGGCATGAACACGCTCCGCGAGGACGGCCTGCGGAATATTTACCTTGGCAATACAACCATCGAGGAAGTTCTTAAATATACCTGATACCGCGATTTTCCCATCGCCAAGCCGAGGGCTTTTGGCTTTCCTTCGCTCCCGTCACTGAAAAACCAGCTATCTTTCCATGGCAAACTTCCAATACACCGCACTCGACGCCAAGGGCGAACAAACCAATGGCGTCGTCTCCGCCGCCAGCGAAGCCGAGGCCATCCAGAAAATCCGCACCCTCAACCTGCATCCGACCCAAATCCATGAAGAAGGCAAGGGGCCGAAAAAGAAAGCCGTCGCTCCCGCCAAGGCGAAATCCAAGGGCAAGGCCAAAGGGAAGGGCCAAAGCAACGTCGTCCTGTTCGGTGGCGGCGTGAAGCCGAAGAACCTGATGATCTTCACGCGCCAGCTCGCCACGCTCATCGATTCCGGCCTGCCGCTGCTGCGCAGCCTCACCGTGCTCGAGAAACAGGAGCCCAATCCCGTGCTCAAGAACACCGTAGGCACGCTTGCCGAAAGCGTCCAGGGCGGCTCCACCTTCTCCGAGTCGCTGGCGCAACACCCGCGCATCTTCAACAAGCTCTACGTCAACATGGTCAAGGCCGGCGAACTCGGCGGTGTGCTCGAAATCGTCCTCACCCGCCTCGCCGAATATCAGGAAAAGGCCCAGAAACTCAAAAACAAGATTGTCTCCGCGATGGTCTATCCGGTGATTGTCATGTTCATCGCCGTGGCCATTCTCGTCTTCCTGATGATTTTCATCGTGCCGAAGTTCAAGGAGATGTTCGCGGACACCGACCAGGAACTGCCGATGATCTCGCAGATCGTCTTCGGCACCTCCGAGTTCCTCATCAAGTCCAGCTTCATCCTGCCCAACGTGGTGTGGGTGTTCCTGATCTTCGTGGGCATCGGCTTCGGCATCAACCTGTGGGGCCGCACCAAGGCCGGCCGCCTGGTCATCGATACCATCAAGCTCCGAATGCCGGTGCTCGGGGACATCCAGCGCAAGAGCGCCGTCTCGCGCTTCTCACGCACCCTCGGCACCCTCGTCACCTCCGGCGTGCCCATCCTCCAGGCGCTCAACATCACCCGCGACACTGCCGGAAACGTCGTCATCTCTAGCGCCATCGAGAAGGTCCACGAGGCCGTCAAGGAAGGCGAATCCATCGTCACCCCGCTGCAGTCCTCCGGCGTCTTCCCCAGCATGGTCATCTCGATGGTGGACGTCGGCGAGGAAACCGGCCAGCTCCCGGAAATGCTCATGAAAGTGGCCGAGGTCTATGACGACGAGGTCGATGGTGCCGTCACCGCCCTCACTTCCATCCTTGAACCGATCATGATCGTCATCCTCGCGCTCATCGTCGGCTCCGTCGTGTTCGCCCTCTTCCTGCCGCTCATCAAGATGATCTCCGCGATGGGCAACCAGTGAGCCACCGTGGCGGGGGGGGGGGG